>JAITWW010000138.1 GCA_031285085.1 Candidatus Methanofilum arcanum | reverse complement strand
ACGTAGGAGTAGAAGTCGGTGTTGATGTTGGCGTAGACGTCGGTGTTGATGTTGGCGTAGACGTCGGTGTTGATGTTGGCGTAGACGTCGGTGTTGATGTTGGCGTAGACGTCGGTGTTGATGTTGGCGTAGGCGTCGGTGGTGATGTGACAAGAGGAATTGGTGGTGGTGTTAATGATGAAGATGGAGGAAGGGTTGACTGAGGAATTGAAAGTATAGGCAAAGTTGTTGCTGGCGTATGATTTGAGGTCGGTATTGGAGTTGGTGTTGAAGTTAGGGATTCAACCTCACAAATAAGCATTAGTCTTGCTCCAGATGAAACAAGGTCTAAAAAATTGAGATCATTTACAAGGGTTTCAATTACAACCTCTTTAAGATGAGAATTGTCAAGAATAGGCGTAATATTTTGGTAGAAAAAATTGTCATAATAACCTTCAAGAGCAATAAGTGCAAGGAGAATATCACCATACTCTTCTAATTCACCCTGATTGCCAGAGTTGTACAACTCAAAAAAGGAACGAACAAAGGCAGAATGGGCAATATCCGGACTAACAGTGAAATATTTAAAGCCAAGATCAAACAATGTTTGCCAATCTGTTGAAAGTATATCACAGATCTGAAAATGAACCGAAAGAGTAGTATTTGGTGTGATATTTGACATTCTATTCCATGAAGAGAGAAATTCTTTCTCCTGAGTATTACACCAATCAACTAGATTCGAATTAATATTAACTACGGAATTGATATTAACCGTGCATTTATCACCACTACGTTGATTAAATATCTGGCTTATTTGACTAACATTACCACTAGGGTCATTCAAATTGCCAATTTGAGTAAGCGTTGGCGTCGACGTTACATTGAAAATCTGATTGAAAAGATCCACATCAGAAAATATAAGATCGTCGGAAATATCGGCGACACTACCAAGTACGCATGTCAAGAGTAGGACACATATTACCAATAACAACTGTTTCATACAACTCACAGACCTAAATACACAGATATCATATTGAGGAACTCATATTGAGAAATCGAGCAAAAACTACCAATAGAAATTAAACCCCAGGTCCACAAAGGAAGCATAATTTCTAGAGGTGATAGAGAGCACCCTAAATCTGTACCTAACTGTACTTACAGCTATAATTATCTTCAAAATATATAAAGTATTCTCACAAAAGCTCAATTTTAGTATGCTGCGTGCCTATATAGATGACTAAACAATGTACGTGTTAGACAAATACATTAAATAAAGTTGATACATGAAAGAGATTTTGAATAAATTTTCATCTCTCAAAAAGATCTTTTCCTCCTTCACGAACTGCTTTAATTTTTTAAAATTTTATAAGGAATTGCATAAATAACAAAGATAATAAAAGTTCGTAGCCTTGCGAATAATATGAATCAACAACTCCCATACTCACATCTGACAAGTCATATAAAAACAGCCTAACATTTGAAAGTTTTAGGCACCAGTTTTCAATGGCGCATCAATGACGCATCAATGAACTAAAAGATTCATAGCATTATCCATACCTGCGACAAAATTTTGATGATATGTAAGGAGTAGGGCAGCATGGACATAATGGAACAACATGCCCATACTAATATGATGAATGAATATGTGAACAAAGAAAATCCAGCTACTTTTTAAAAGTGCTAAATATGAGAGTGAGGAAAAATATCTCATCTTTTCCTCATGCATGAGTAGCAAGTGCAGAACCATCCACATAAGATTCATGATGAAAAATACACAACCTACCTAATCTTTTCAAAGCAAAAGTTGCTCATTTTTCCCCTTCATCTTACATAAAAATGAGACCAACAGGTGAGAACAAAGAGAATAGAAAGAAAGTAAACATGAGAATGATTGTGAACACCATCCTAAAAAGAGAAAAAGAAGGTTGCCCAATTATGAAATAGGCATGTAGCACTTCATTCAACCAACAGAGATCAACTTTTGAAAGTCATCAAAGTGATGAATAACACCATGGAAGAAGAGTAGAATCTCATATTACTTTTACAAAATTTTCTCCTTGAGCTTGAAAGTCTCCTGTTTATTTCGTACTGTTCAAGATTGAATCCATATCACTCAACCATCTTTTTTCCTTTGAAATATCTCTTCTTCTCCGCATAAATTTTTCAATATCAAAGAAATTGTACCATTGTGGCATATGACAAATTTTGATAGTAATAGCCCAAAGTGGAACAAGAAACATTAAAATGATTTATGAAAGATAGCTCACACCATTCATACAAAACGTGACACCCATCAACAAAGGCATCAAAGGTATCTACACTGTGAGTAAAGAAAAGGCCAGAAAAGATGAATTCTTGAGATCAGATAATCTAGAACAACTCCAGAGTCCAGATATCTAGGTGTCAAACAACACTACACTCTCTCTTGAATCGGTTATGCATGATTTACAAAAGAGAGTATTCACCCAGGCATCAAACTACAAAAATATGCTGCTTAGTACAACCATTACATCAAACATAGGCTTTAAAAACGAGTTACTTCTTTTGATTGCAAAAAAAAAGATAAAAATAAGTTACGCAATAACATTTCTTCTATTCTTCTACCATAGATCCATTCTTCCATTAGTCTGTGTTCTGACTCAGCCACTCTTTTGTCTGTACATATGATCTTCGCGAGATCATGGTCATAATGACTGCAGCAAGCAAAAAGAAAATTGAACCCGGAACTTTGTATGGATCAGGAATGATCAGTAAAAAAATGATAACAAGTGCGTAAAACAAAATTGACAGGTTTAGCAACATAGTCAGGTGCCAGAACTTCCACTTAAAAGTCTCCTTTTCACGTTCTTCCATTATTATACTGATGTGTCCTGCATAAAAGTACTTCTGCTCATCTACTCCATATATGTAAGTGAAACAAAACGGCCTTGCATCCACTCTTATAGCACATAATTGTCAAGCATATGTCATATATGATACTACAGCAAACCCAGACATGCGTTATCTTACTTCATTTTCTACCCGTGATCCGGTCTTGTATATACATTATGCAGACAACAGGCGTGAACTCATCGTCCCGGAGATGGAGGTTACACGTGCAAAACATGAAACAGATCTCACAGTTATCTCAAGAAATGAACTTGGGTATCGCGAAATCTTTGAAGAGCTTCGTGATTCGCACAAAACTATCGCTCATATAATCCAAGAGCGCTGTCCAGGAAACATTATGATACCTAAAACAATGCCAGCAGCGCTTGCATTTAGCCTCTGTGATAATCAAAAGCAAAAAGTTGTCATAGATTTTGAAAAATATGTTGAATGGATGAGAGATATCAAATCTGAAAAAGAATGGAGGCACATTGCTGCATCGGCTCAGGCAACTGAGACTGCAATGGCGCATGCTCTCTCACTTATCCATAATGCAATCGTCAAAGAGGAGATATTGTATCACGCTGAAACAAAGGAACCTTTGAGTTCTGAACTACTTCGATACGAGATTCACAAAGTACTCCTAAAGAAGGGATATCACGCAGAAGATACCATCGTTGCTTGTGGGTTGAATACTGCAATGCCTCACTGGACCGGAACTGGTGTTCTTTCTGCGCATCAACCAATTATCATCGACATCTTTCCATCATCTGATATAACAGGATATTACGCAGATATGACTCGAACAGTCTCAAAAGGAGCACCTGCACAAAAAATAATTGATATGCATACTGCAGTTTTAAATGCTCTTCATATCGCGCAGAATATGGTAAAACCAGGGATGAGTACAAGAGAAATGCATCAAGCAGTGCTAGATTACTTTGCTGACCACGGCTTTGAAACTGCTGGACTGAGCGGGTTTATTCATAGTTTGGGTCATGGTGTTGGACTCTCAGTGCATGAATTTCCATCTCTTTCTCTCCTTGATATGCCCTTGCAAAAAAACCAGGTTATCGCAATCGAACCTGCATTGTATTATGCAGACGTTGGAGGTGTTCGTATTGAGAACATAGGCATCGTGACAGATAGAGGTTTTACTTCCTTTACAACATATCCAGAGGTATTGATTGTATGAAGCAAAAGGAGAAGCCAAAAACATACACACCATTAACAGAGGAGGCATATGACAGGTACATGCAAGCAGGGAGTGTCGCTGCACAGGTGCTTGAGGAGAGTAAGGAACTGGTAAAAGTCGATGCTTCGCTTCTGATGGTTGCAAATGCACTTGAAGAGATGATATATGAGGCAGGCATGAAAACTGCGTTTCCAGTGAATATTTCATTAAATGCTGACGCTGCTCATGATACCCCCTCCCCAGATGATATCCGTATCTTTGCACGTGAAGATGTAGTAAAAATAGATATTGGTGTTCATCTCGATGGATATATCGCAGATACTGCGTTAACAATTGATCTCAGTGGAGAACATGAGCTTTTGGTTGAAGCAGCTGTTGCAGCACGAGATGCTGCAATTGCTGTGGTAAAGCCAGGTATTCAGATTGGTATTCTTGGAGAATATGTAGCAAAGGAGATAATGTCTCGAGGATTTAAGCCGATTCATAATCTCACAGGACATGGAGTTGATAGATATGTGCTTCACATGCCTCCAAATGTTCCAAATATCCCAAAAAAGGGAGGAATAATACTTGAAGAAGGGATGGTTTTCGCAATTGAACCATTTGCATCAACAGGTGCTGGAAATGTCACTGATAAAAACCGCATTGAAATTTTTTCGGAGATTGCAAGTCGGCCTGTCCGATCCCCAAGTGCTCGCTCTATCCTAAAAGAAATTAACCCCCGCCGAGGCATGCCCTTTGCACGAAGACAACTGCAAAACTACTCTGAACTGGGTTTAACCCGTCTTTTCAAGGATGGAATTCTACATGGCTATCCAGTTCTCAGTGATGAACCTGGTTCTTTTGTCTCACAGTCAGAGCACACTGTGATCGTGACAGAGGATGGCTGCATAGTCACAACCTCGCCAGGCACGGCGAGGACGCGCCTGCCCGTTAGCCATCCTCCTTCGTCGGATGACTAAAGAGGCATTAAACTGCCGTTCTTTGTGTGGCCCGCTTGTCCACTCACGTCGAAAATGCACCTTCCGTTGATGGGATATGTGACAAATGCCGTTCTTTCTGTGTCCCATTTGGAACTCGCGTCGAAAATCCTCCTATTACTGGGCTATCCAAGACGCAAACCAACAACCATGCGACAGCAAATACGCAAATCAACAACCATTCGACGGGTATGCGACCAACGGAAGCAGACCCCAAGTGCTTTTACTCAATTTTTTCACAAACTCGCCAGGCACGTAGAGTAGGGAAAAGGCGCCTACACCCTTACGGGTGGGTTTCCCTTTCCCTCTCTCCGAACCGGACGTACCTCTCTCGAAGTATCCGGCTCTCCATAGGTAGTTGACATATATTTATTATAGTGTTCAACCAGTTGGTTGACCTCCTACTAATACGCTTCAAAACTTCGAATGTTGGCTTTTCATGAGGCTTCTCCTCCCTTTCATTTGTCCGTTTTGAAATCTACCTACTGCCCCCCTTCGCCATGTAAGCGGCTCTCCCGCTTCCGATTTTACGGCAATCCCTGTCAATTCAGGG
>JAITWW010000087.1 GCA_031285085.1 Candidatus Methanofilum arcanum | reverse complement strand
TTACTGCTCCATCTATCTGCGTACTCAGAGGGATAATAAGAAAAGTGGGGTTGTTTTGGTCGCGAGATAGCCGTGCTCCTTTCAGCAGAAGATTGTGTGCAAGGAGATATTGTCTAACTCTCTCAGCCTCTGATATTGGAACAAGAAGGCACCATTGCTCTGAAAGGTATGAGTCCATTTATGAGAAACGTTTATAGAGGTAGATAATTCGCTGTAAGGCTGATATGTTTGTACAGAGAGCAATGAGAATGACAGATACCCAGATATAGCCAACCGCACCAAAAAGGCAAAGAGAAAGAATGGTCTCAGGCCTTCCAAAAAACCCAACACCTTCAAGTGGATCACAGATCTTACCATCAACCCGTTCTTCAAATCCAATCTCTGCATACGTAACTGGTTTGATAAATGTGTTCATCATGGATCCAATGATCGCACATGCGACGACTCCAAAGTCTGCAAGCGCAGAAACAGGCAGGTACATACTGATAATTGGGATTCCTGCAAGGCCTACTGAGAGCAGTACAAAACAATCAACAAATTTGTCTGCAACCCAGTCAAATACAGCTCCAAATTTCGTTTGCTTACCCATACGTCGAGCAACAGAGCCATCTACGAGGTCAAGAACTGCTGATAGAAAAAGCACAATACTTCCCAAAAAAAATGAGTGCCATATTATCAAGACACCAGCACAAACACCCGTAAGGATGGAAAGAACAGTGATGATATTTGGGCTTATATTGAGTTTGACGAAGATGTCTGCTACCGGTTCGATGTATCGAGTAAGACGACAACGAAACGAAGTAAGATTCATTGCATAATAATCTGCTGTGATGGTAGAAAAAAGGTCCACGTAAGACATTCCCTCTTTGCTTGTTGGTTCTGTTTTGTGTGGGCGTGTCCATTTACCCTTTCATTTCATTTATAAAAGAAAAAAGAAGATTCAAGCCATTCAAGTGGTTCAACTGTGCAGGAAAGAGATCATTCTGGAAAAAGAGAGGAGATAAGATCAAAGCAAACAGAGAGCTCTACAGATCAACCAATTCCTTTTCAAGAGCATCCAGTTCTTCACCAAGAGAATTCATCCAAGTACGAACTTTCTTTAATTCAGCTAAAGAGTTTTGTACAGAAACATAGCTGTGACTCTGAACTGAATAAGGGTTATTCTTTACATACCTCTCAAACTCATTTACCCATATATACAGCTGTTCAGAGGAGACCCAGAGTGTAAGCGACGGGAAATCTGGATCAATCTCCATCATCTGGTCACTCAGAGTGGTGATGGCTTTTTCTGCATCCTGATTATGCTTTTCGCGTGCAGATGAAAGCTTTCCAAGACGTGACTCAAAGGAAGAGCGAACAGCATCATCCTCTATCAAACTGATAGCATCAGAAAGAGAAGTATCCTGTGCAGCATTCATCAGTCGAGCAGAATTCAGACCAGTTATCACAGGAACGCTGTTTCGAAGCAGCTGTATGAAATCCATGTTTTCAACAGCTCGCCTTGAGCTCACTGATGTTGGATTTTGGGTCGATGCTGTTCGACCGCCCATTCCTTCATGGATGTGATTGATCTCATCAGATAACTCTTGATGCATGCGTTGTGCATTTACCTTTCCTTGACGAATCTTATCTGCAACACTTTCTGTTATATCTGCATATACACAAGTACATATAAAGCAGAACGTGATAAAGAAACAGATTAAGAAGATTTTATAGATTTGATTAAATTTCATGTGCAAGTTTCGCCCCCTTCTCATATGCTTGTTGGAGAAAATCAGGACGGGTCTTGAGATCAAGAATATTATCCATATCCCGAATAAAAAGGGATTCTGAGATAGGTGCATCAACAATATCACAGAATGTATTGATCGTCTGCATAAGGCCATCAAAATTATCTGGGCGATTCATTCCAGATATCGCTAATAAAAGAGTTTTTCTTGTTTTTCTAAGCTCTACTGGAACCATAGGATCCTTTCGGATATACTTTGCATAAAAAAATACCTGACACCTATCCATAAATGACTTTAATGCACCAGGAACACCCATTGTCATAACAGGAGTTGCAATAATACAGCCATTGGCATTTGCCAAGATAGGAAAGAGAGCAGTTACCTCATCTTCCATCTGACAGCTTGGATATTTTTTACAAAACCCAAACCCCAAACATGATGAAAACTTCAGGTGAGGAACATGGTATTGTAAAACAGTAGCCCCTGCTTTTTTTGCTCCAGAAATCGCATTTTCAAGAAGTAAGGCAGTATTTCCCTTGAGTGGACTGCCAAGAAGAGCAACAATGGTCTTCTGTGTATTCTTCTTCATGTGGTACAAATCCCAGTTTACAAATATATTCCTTTGGATCAACACAGAATGCATCGGTCATGATGGTGGACGAATGCGGCGTGATGGATTATCTCCACGTGAGTAATCTCGCTTCTGTTTTTTATTTTTATGTGAATGCTCGTCGTTTCGAGTTTTCCACACTTTTTTCTGATTTTCTGGATATTGATCACGTGCACTCTTGTTTTGATCATCTTTCTTTTTTTGTTCTCGTTTAAATGAAGAAGGAGAATGAGAACGCTCTTTCTTTATCTCATTTTTTTTCTCATCTCGTTTTGGCATCCATTCAGGCGTTGTAGACTCATCTCCTCTATCACGATGAATTTTTTTCAAACCTCTTTTTTCTGACCATCCAGTATCATCAGAGCCGCCGCCACCACTGCCCTCCTCTGCAGCATAGCCAACTCTTGGTTTCATCTTCTTGGTTGAAGCATACGTATTTCGGTCCCGTTTCTTTTCAGCACCAGTATTATGTAGTCCTTCCCATCCTTTCCACACCATCTGATCTTCGCTCTTTTTTCGATGATCTGATGAATGGGAGAACGATTTGCTACTCTCTCTCTCTTTGTGAACAGGGTGTTTCTTAGATGACTCCCACGCATCAAAACGATCAGAAGCAAGACAATGAAACGGAGGGGAGGAAGAGTCATCACGTTTTACATCATCTCTACCATTCCGAGGAGAATGGTTGCGATCATCTCCTGGAGCAGAAAAGCGGCGGGGAGACGAACGTGAGGAAGAACTACCCCGTTTTACATCATCTCTACCATTCCTATGAGAATGATTGCGATCATCTCCTGGAGCAGAAAAACGGCGAGGAGACGAACGTGAGGAAGAACCACCCCGTTTTACCTCATCTTTACCATCCCTATGAGAGAGACTACGGTCATCCCCGGGAGTAGAAAAGCGGCGGGGAGACGAACGTGAGGAAGAATCACTACGTTTTGCATTATCTCTACCATCCCTATGAGAAGGACTGCGATCAGATCCAGGAGCAGAAAAACGGCGAGGAGACGAACGTGAGGAAGAATCATCGCGATTTGTATCACCGCGCTCCCTCTTATAGGACGGCTTCCAAACATCTGCACGATCAGATGGTTTGCGAGCTGATGTTTTATGCTGCTTTAAAGAATGTTTCTGGTTCTTTCCAGGTGAGCCAGAACGCTGCCCACGCTTCAATCTCTCTCTCATACCTGACTTCTCACTCCTTTTTCCCGTTGAAACATATTTTTTTCTATCAAAAGACCCATGCCGCGATGAACTCATATAAACTCCACATCTGCTGTCTTGATGTATGGTGTGCCAATCTACTTAATGAGTGGTACGATGTCCCAGCACATGAAGGAGATCCAATCGATTCACAGATGCAAGTCCTCGGCGAACACGTGCATTATTTCGTGGATCCTTATACCCAAGCAATGCACGCTGAATCTGCTTCTCTTCCCCAACAGGAATATGCACCTCTGCCCCAGACATACAAAGGCCAGTATAATACATTGCAGTAGATGTTGTCATAGGTGTTGGTGTAAAATCTTGCACTTGCTCAGGATACAGCGATCTCTCATGCAAAAACGCTACCAATTCCACCATATCAGAAACAGTGCATCCGGGGTGCCCAGACATAAGATAGGGAATGAGATACTGCCTTTTTTTGCTTTGTCCATAATGCTTTTTTTCAACTCGTTCAAATTCCTTGATAAACTTCTTAAAAACAAAAGAAGGAGGTTTATTCATATAGGCAAGCACTGAGTCTGAAATATGCTCAGGCGCTATCTTCATCTGTCCAGAAATATAGGCAGTGATTCGCTCAAGAACAAGTGGCTCCATCAGAAGAAGATCATGGCGAAGACCGGAACCAATAAACACATGACGCACTCGTGGAATCTGAGACACTTTCCCCAGCAACATCAAATATCCATTCTGATTCAGGACCAAAGAACTGCATCCAATACATTCTTTGTCTGTACATGCTCCCTCCGTTTTCCATCGTGCACACCATGACCCATACATATTCGCAGTAGCTCCCCCAATATCCCGCACTGTTCCTGAAAAATGGCGTTGATTCGAAAGTGCATGCACCTCATGCAGTATTGACTCTTGACTCCTACTTTGCACAATACGTCCCTGATGAAGAGAGATAGCACAGAATGAACAGGACCCATAACAACCCCTATGTGAAGTAATCGAATCTTTCACCATCTCAAAGGCAGGAATTGATTCTGTATATGAAGGGTGGGGGAGACGTTTGTATGCAAGCCCATACACACAATCAAGCTCAGCAGATGAGAGAGGAAAGGAGGGAGGATTTTGCACAACAACTGTTTTTGGATGAAGCTGAACAAGCCGAGTATCCTGAGTTGGGTTTTGATGCTGGATAATAAGACGATGCGCCTCTATAAATGCACATTTATCGGAAGAAACCTCCACAAATGATGGAAGAATCACAACAGAATCTTTCTCAAAAAACGTTCCAACATCTTGTTTTCTTCCTTCTTGAAACGCTTTGAACTCTTTCACAGGTCTCTTCACAACGGTCCCAGGGATATGAAACAAAGACTCTGGCAAAGACGTACCATCATGTGAGCGAAAAATCTCTGCAATCTGACAAAGGGGCCGCTCTCCCATACCAAACACAAGCAGATCAGCGGGAGCATCCGCAAGCACTGACCTACGAATGGTATCAGACCAGTAGTCATAATGGGAAAACCTCCGAAGAGATGCCTCAACACCGCCAATAACAATGGGAACACCAGGAAAAGCACGATGAAGGAGATCAGTATACACAAGCACTGCTCGATCAGGGCGAAGAGGTCTCCCCCCAGGAGAGTAGGCATCTTCAGACCTTCGTTTCTTACTTGGTGTATAATGATTCACCATCGAATCAACACTCCCAGAAGAGACCGAGAAAAAAAGACGTGGAGCTCCAAGCACAAAAAATGACTCTGGATCTGATATATCAGGTTGAGGAATGACACCAACAGAGTACCCAGCACCAGTAAGAGTTCTGCCAAGTAATGCCGTTCCAAATGAGGGATGATCAACATAGGCATCTCCACTCACAAGAATGATATCAAACTGTTCAATTCCAAGTTTACGCTGCTCGTGTTCGGTTATGGGAAGAAAAGGAGGCTGCTTTGCTGTGAGGGGAGGAAGAGGGTAAAATGGAGGAAAAGTACGCGGTGTCATAATCAATGGGTGAAAACAACTAAAAACAAAGAGTGGA
>JAITWW010000110.1 GCA_031285085.1 Candidatus Methanofilum arcanum | reverse complement strand
CACAAATACTTGATCATTACAAAATATAATCAAGTCAACAGAACTTATTTTGTCTATGCAAGATAAGCTTGGACTTGGCCACACGACCAGTTTCGGGATCGATTCGCGGTATTGTTACGTGGTTTCCTTCATGTTTTTTGCACATGTTGTGTGTTTGTTGCGTTATAATGAGAAGATACGAGTAAGAGTAATTATATGTCTACTGATGATAATAATAAAACTGTTTATGTCCTTGAAGACACCTGTAGTGTTTCTGATGTTCTTCCTGGAAGAATGTACAAAGGTACTGTCCAGGGGTTTGCTGCATTTGGAACTTTTGTATATTTAAATGCAAATATAAAAGGACTTATTCATAAAACGAAAGCACTTACGATTCATAAAGAAAACAAACCGATTATTGTTTTGGTAAGCAATATCAGAAATAATGGAAATATCGATCTTGAAGAGGTTGTATTAGCAGATTACTCTCTTCAACCGATTCACTGTAAAAGAAGAACCGTACTTCTCGGTGATCTTAAGACAAAAGTAGGGCGGCGAGTTGTTGTAGAGTGTGAAATTGCCCAGATTAAACAGACGAGTGGACCAACTATTTTTACCCTTGTTGATGCAACTGGAACTGAAAATGCTGCTGGATTTATAGAAGCTGGGAAACGAGCATTTCCTGAGGCAAATCAGGGAGATATCGTTCGGATCACCGGTGAAGTAATGCAACGAGGTGGGCAGGTCCAGATCGAGATAGATACTCTCAAAGTTCTTTCCCAGGAAGAGGCTGACGAGGTAAAAAAACGTCTTGATGAGGCTCTTAATGAGCGTGCTGAACCTGTAGATATTCCGTTTTTGATTGAAAGTGAGGTGCTTGAGCGGCTTCGACCAGAGATTAGAAAGATTGCACGGCTTATTCGACGTGCTGTTTTTACAGCCCAACCAATTCTTTTACGTCATCATGCCGATGCTGATGGGGTTTGTTCTGCGGTTGCAATTGAGCAAGCGGTGATAGGTCTTATTAATGACTCTGGTGGGGATTATGACTCGGATTATTTCCTCTTTAAACGTTCTCCTTCAAAAGCTCCATTTTATGAGATAGAGGATGTTGTGCGTGATCTTGATTATGCAACCCGTGATAATGCTCGTTTTGGGCAGAAAATGCCCATGATTCTTCTGACTGATAATGGCTCTACAGAAGAAGATATTCCATCTATGCGATTTGCACGGACCTATGGTATGCCAATCATCGTATTTGATCATCATCATCCTGATGAGATTGTTGATCAGTATCTTGAAGCGCATGTGAATCCATATCACGTTGATGGTGATTATGGTATTACCGCAGGTATGCTCGGCACTGAGATAGCCCGGTTAATTCATCCTCCTGTAGAGGAAAAGATACGCCATATTCCTGCTATCGCTGGTGTTGGGGATCGAAGTGAAGCTCCTGAACGGTATCAATATCTTGAACTTGTCAAGAATGAATTCGATGAGGAGACCTGTAAGAAGATTGCACTTGCTATTGATTACCTCCAGTTCTATCTTCGGTTCAATGATGGTCGTGAGTTAGTTCGAGATCTCTTATTCTTAAACGACAACAATGCTCGTAGTCAGCAGCTTATGGATCTCCTTGTGGAAGAAGCAAATCTCATGATTGATGAACAGATGCGAACCTGTTTCCCCCATCTTGAGCGTTCAGTGCTGCCAAATGGTGCTCATCTGATACAGATAGATGTAGAGATTCATGCTCACAAGTTTACGTTTCCACCACCTGGAAAAACAAGTGGGGAGATTCATGACCGCATCTGTAAGGAATATCAAGGGGGTGCAGTTGTTACTCTTGGGTATGGCCCAGATTTTATTGTGCTTCGATCAAAGGGAGTGCTTATGAATATTCCTCAGATGGTTCGGGAGCTTCGTGATGAGTTGCCTGGGGCAGGGGTGAATGGGGGCGGCCATCTCGTTGTTGGGAGCATCAAGTTTGTAGAAGGAATGAGAAATGAGGTTTTAGTGAACCTTGTCAAAAAAATTGCAGAATTTGCGCTTGAATCTCAATAATTATCTTCTATTTTTTAAAAATACGTTCATTTTCTCATGTATGTAATTATGTAAAACCATGACAAATAGAGAAATGTAGAGAAACTATATATGATGAGAATGAGACTTATTAAATATGTTGATGGAGGCTTCTATATGCCATCAAATACAAGAATAAAAGATAAGTACAATGAGACACAGTCTCGTTTAGTCGCTTATCTCACGGGTGGATTGAAGAGTGGAAAACACTACTTCAAATCCAAATATATTGCAAAGGATCTTGGCCTGTCATCTAAGGAAGTGGGGACAAATATGGCAATTCTCGCAGATATTTGCGAAGAACTCTCAATTGTCCGTTGGAGCTACTCTAACAGCACAACCTGGATGGTCAAACCTTTCAGTATTTAAAAACCTTTTTTTTGTAGAACCACGCTGTAATAGTATGGTTGATCCTATTTCATTCGAAGGAAAAATTCAGTTTATTGGAAATATCAACGCAGAAAAAGATTGTCTTATGTCTCAGGATAATACGCCTGATTCTCCTGGTTCCCTCTGGTTTAATATTGATGTGCCAAAAGGCCATGGTATCTGTGAAGGTGATCTTGTGCGAATTACGATAGAAAAAATAAAGTGAAGGCTCGTCTTGAGTGAGTATGTAGAAAACAACTGGTAATGAACTGCTTTTTGTTCTTGTGTTTTAGTATTTGGTTTTGCAAAGAGTTCCCTGAGTTTTATCTGTCATTTTAAAAACTCAAATTTTAAGGTATTTTATCGGTCAGTATTGTACTTGTGAGCAATGACAAACTCACATGTGGATATATGATAACTGATGGAGACCTCTGTTTAGGTTACTGCACAGATACCGGATATATTTCTTCTACGATGTAAGAAACCCTGAAACACCCTATACACTTGTACTTGAATTCAACCATTGTCCTGATATGCTAAGAAACGGGATATATCCTCCATTCTTAAAAAATGCCACAGGAGTTGCAAGTCATAGAAATGGTTTTTTCATTGATACCTGGCTCAAGGCCAACCTATCTATGCTCCAATTGAAAAATTTTGCACGAACTGAGGGAGTTTTTGCATTAATAGCGTTGTGTACCTGTGGAACTGACACCTTATTTTGATAACATGCGTGCCTCCACAGATTGGACTGGTGACAGAAATCTAACCCATATTATTTTTAATATTTTACAGTAAACACTTAAACAAAAATCTAAAATGTCACTTTTAAATCTCGCCTTTGACCTTAAGTTGTTGATATTACTCAGCCAATGGAGATAAGTAATATGGGCAGTAAAGAGTAAGTCTAAGCAGGTACCTCATAAACAATCATTTATGAGATACATTTTATTATGGTGAAAGTGAGGTAAAAGATGAAAGTGTATTATTCCTTTCTAATTATGTTCTGCATCTTTATTCCGGCGATTTGCAGTGCTGTTACTGTGATTGAACCTGATGCTTTTTGTGGAGAAGGTAACTGTGTTGGCCTTGGTTATAAGTGGTCTGGATTAACTGTACAGATTACCTCGCCAGGTGAGTATGCATTTTCAAATGGCGAGTTTCCAGATGCATTTTCTGTAGATGTAGATTCCCAAGGAGTTACACTTGACGGGGAAGGGGTCATTCTCAGTGAAATTGATGGGGATAAAACATTGAATCTAAAGAATATTAATATTATTAAAGAGTCTGGGGGTGCTGCAATAACTGCATGTAATAACATCGAAAATTCGTCTATTGTTGTTACATCTAGCAGCGGTGGCATCACTGGAATTGAAGAATTGCATGGCAATATAGATGATACTACTACAATTAGTGTTACAAGTCAACAAACGGTGCGAGGGATTGGAACTGTTAAAAATGGCGCTACCATCTCTGGCGGTGAATTTACCGTTACAAGTCAAGAAGGTCAGGCGCAGGGGGTTAACAATCTTTTTGGTGCGATTTCTGGCGGAGAGTTTACTGTTACAGGCCAAACTGCGTACCTGGCTGCTGATGTTTCTCGTGATGGTACGATTTCTGGTGGAATGTTTACTATTAATGGCCAAAAAAATGTGCAAATGATTATGGCTTTATATGGTACGATTTCTGGCGGAGAGTTTACCGTTACAGCTCAACAAGGTCCGGCGGAGGGGGTTTATGAGGTTCATGGCACGATTTCTGGTGGAACATTTACCGTTACAAGTCAGCAAGATAGAGCGTTCGGGGTTAAAACTCTTTATGGCACGATTTCTGATGGAAAATTTACCGTTACAAGCCAACGTTTAGCGACAGGGGTTGGTGGTGTTTATGGTGGTGTTTATGGTGGAGCATTTACTGTTAAAAGCCAACAAGGTGAGGCGCATGGGGTTGGGATAAATTATGGTAAGGTTTCCGGGGGAGAATTTACTGTTAATAGCCAAGAAGATGAATAAGAAGGGGTATTGACTGACGATGCCATAATGGTACTCTCTACTGACGGAGATTTGGCGTCCTGGACTGAAGATGACGTCATGATGTTATCGACTGACGAAGGCTGGGTGTCTTGGAATGACGATGAAATTATGATGCTATCGACTGAGGAGGGTTGGGTGTCCTGGATTGAAGGTGGAATGATGTTATGGAGTGAAGAAGAAGATGCATGGATTCCTTAGGACGATTCTGACTCTGACAGTTCTGAATATGAACCTGCTATAAATGGAACTGCTGTAACCAAACCTGCTGTAAATAGACCTGTTGTAATTAAACCTGTCGTAACTAAACCTCCTGCAAGTGGAGCCCCTGTAGATGGATCTCCTACAGATGGACCACCTGCAAATGGACCTCCTACAAGAGGACCTTCTGTAAATCGTGAACCGTAAGAATTCACCCTTTAATTCACCCTTTTTTTGCACAAATCAAATGAAAACTTGTGCAACACGACAATCCAAGGACCAAGGTTATGTACCTGTTTTGAGTTCTTGAAGTTTATCGAAGAAAAATATTGTCGAAAATTGTTTCAATAATCTAAAAAATGGACTTAACATGAAGAGGATGAGTATACATCCGTCCTGGGCAGTGGACAGCAGGCTATTCATCCAATTCATTGCGCTGATTTTCATCAGCAAAACAAGGGAAATTGCGAAAAAGCGTAATGATTTATAATATATATTAATAAGTAGTATAATTAAAACAATGGAACCTATCGTACGAATAATGTATTCAGGAAGATATAGGAATATTGCTACTGAAGCGGGATCAGTGGAGCGGAAAATTAGTGAGGAGTTTGGGGTTGAGCTGCATTCATAGTTATACAAAACCGGATTTCAGGCTGATATCTGATTTGGTATGTCTCAGATGCACTTTCAAGCAACTGA
>JAITWW010000047.1 GCA_031285085.1 Candidatus Methanofilum arcanum | reverse complement strand
TAATACAACTGTATTACGTGAAAAACCACAGAATATGATGCTCAGGTTCAATGCAACTATATCTTCACATACACCAACAGGTGGGGTTGTTGCGAGATTAAATGGTGAAGATCCTTCAGAGTGGCAAGTTGAATTAAAAGTCCGCAGTGTACTTACAGATGTAGCAAGGAATGATTTTTCTGTTCCTCCATCTATCATCCGATATTATTTGCACTCGCTTATCGCTGTAGAAACATCATCTAAGCTTGAGTATGTGGTGATTGACAATATCAGTGGGCCTGTTTCAGTGGATCTCAAACCTGTACTTGAACTGTTAGGAACCCCTCTTTTGCATGGATCTTCCCTTTTTTTCTCTTCTTCGGACTCCCTCCTCCCATATGAGACATCGCCGAGCTTGACTATTTCGTATCCATCTCGTCCTTCCTCCCACCATACAGTTTCTACTGAAACTCCTTTGACTGATCTGATGTTCTCTTCATCAAATTACTACTGGATTGACCAGCAGTACCGATACCACAAGGGTGGGGTCTTCCTCCGTCAAGAAGGAAATAGTACTGCTCTCGCTGATATTCCCCTTCATATTGAAAATAGATCTGACTCGCTTGCGGTATCTATTGTGGACATAGAAATTCATCCAAAAAATAATCGAGTGAGAAGCAGTGGAGGAAGGGCACAGGTTATTGCCGAGGTACAAAAGATACAAAATCAATTATGTAATGAAACTGGCTGCTATGATACTTCAGATGCAATAGCAGATTCTGTTATGTTTACCATTATGTCTCCTCATGAGGATACCGTTCACATGTGGGAAGATATATTTAGGAGAGCGTGTGCGACAGTGGAAAGCGCCTGCGAACTGAATGTGAACACAGGACAGGCAACTCTTATGGTATCATCTGAGAAACCCATTGCAGTACAATATACAAAAATCGATGTAGATCTAGAGATTCGTGTATAATATGAGAAAGAAGAGAAAATGGAACATGAAGAGAGATACTGGTGCTTCCGAAGTAATTGCAGGGCTCATCCTCATTTTTATTACTGTTTCAGCTGCAGGAATTGTGCTGAGCGTGATTATGGATACTCCAACACCAAACATCCCAGTGCTTGAGTACTATGGTTGTACTGTGGATAATACAGAAACATGTCTTGTACATACCGGAGGTGAAACACTGTATCATGGGACATACTATCTTCGTGGATTAGATGCATCACAACAACCTTTGTATATCCTTGAATGGGGCGAATTTTTACCAAGTGATTTCAAAATGGGGATTCCAATATGTATTTACAATAATACAATTCATTTCATTCAATTACATATAATTGATGGATCAAGACATGTATTGCATGGAACGGTCTCTGTGGATCCCTCCTGCCCTGGAGAGATTGTACATCAGATGGAAGCATAAGAGGCTTGAAGAAGCTCTTATGGATATTATATGAATCAAATCAAAAGGAGTTTAGTGTACTCCCTATCCCTCTGATAACAGATATCATCTCTCATAAAAAAGATCTATAGACATGTTTCGGCCAGACATCGCTGTAGAACACATGGAGGAAGAGATTCAGAGTATCTCAATGCAACTCAAGGCAATCACCCAGAAAGGTTTACTTGGAAAGGCACTTGCACATGAAGTCTCGCGTTACTCTCTTTTTGACCTCTCACTCATGGGTGGCAGATTTATTCAAAACACAAAATACATCCCTTCCCCCTACCTTGAACGAGTGAGACCATATCTCATAGAACAGTTCTTTGGAGCACAACACCGCCTTATGCAGCTATCACATGCGAAACTGTTTGATCGCATGACAGATCCTATTAGTGACCTTGAATCCTTTCGAAAATACTGGGAGATGGTACCTCAAGGATCATTTGTTCTTGACAATCAGCCCATTCCACATGGTGAGGGAAAAGAAGCTCTTTCCCATTTCTATTATTACCTCCTTGCCGCTTTCATTATGTTCGTTATGGAAGAGCCAGGGCATCCGGTTGGAACTCCATTTCCTGGGAAATTCACTGTCCATAAAAGAGGCAAACAGTACATCTGTTACATTCGAGACAAAGAGAAAGATGTTTGGCACTCAATCTGTAACTACTGCCCAGCAATTGCTGAAGAATAAAAAGAATAGAAAAACGCGCAAAAATCAGTTACAAAAATTATAATGGTAAAAAAGCCCCATACCCCATCCAAATAACGTCTATGGCTTTTTTACTTAGTTTTTACTTAGGTGCATGAACAAGTATTCTTAGGACTTGTCGTCAGCTGCCATCTTTACATCTTCTGCTTTGATGGTTTTTCTTCCTGCATGCTGTGCAAGACGGTTTGCTTCCTTTGTTAATTCAGCAATATAATCTTCTGCCTTTGCAACGAGTGCCTCAGCTGCGTCACTTCCTACGCGCTCTGCACCATGTTTCTTAGCAATCCTAACGACTGCTGCAATAGGTAAGTCTGCCATAGTCTCTACCTCAAAATAAAGTGTCTTGGTATCTATTTATGCATTTCGAGATTTGACCAACCATTTTGCGCAAAAAAAACATGTAGGGGCTATCAATCTTGAAAATAAATAAATCTTTTTACGAGCGAAAAATAGGAAAAAGGTTTTAAATTGTCTTCTTTTCAAAAAACATATCAGTAACATACAAATATTCCAGATAGATATAGTTTGTGTGAAAGTAAAAAAGAACAGACATAATCAGGATTAGCACGCGAGGTATCAATGAAAATCCGATTCAGGTTGACAACAGGTGCCCCATGAGAACGTCCCCCTCCTACAAGGACGAGTGTCCGAAAAATAAGGTTTCCAGAGATTCCATCTGGTGCGATAATACATCCGCATTCTTTAACCGCATCCTCGATGAGAATTCCAAAATCAACAGCTCCTGTTCGTTTTGAGAGCTCACGAGCATCATCAAGAGAGGCATCAACACGAGCGTGGCGGCCATAATCCTCATGGCGCCCACCAGAAAGCACCCCCACCACAGAGGGAAGAGAAAATAGCTCTGCAAGCCGTTTTCCCATTTGTATGAATCTTTCCTTCTCAGAGATGGTGTAACCCTCATCCACTCCTACCGGCCCCATAAAAAACCTATGACCATCTGGTGTCTCAAGCAATACAATCCTCTCAAGAGATGTACATCCTGCTACCTTCTTAAGATATGAAAGCGTGGAGTGAGATGGAAGTGTGCCTCGAACCGCTGCACAGATCTTTCCTGAGTAGAGATCATCAACTAATGCCTGATCAGGTCGCAAAACCGATACAACAGGACATGGAAAAAAGATATTCTTTGCTGTCTTTGGATCCGTATACACACATAGTTCATCCTCTTTTGCATACTGTGTGGTATATTGTGCGATACTTGCTGCAATGCGATCCGGATCCTCTAAAACACCAACACCTATTCGTCTGGATAGCATCGCTCTATTCCAGTTACATCATCATTTACAAAATCAAAAACCTCCGCAGAACTATCACCGCAGCGGATTTCAAGTTTTTTGCTTGCATTTACCTCACCAATCACTGTTGCACACATTGATACTGAGGAAAAACAAGAGATTATCGCATCAACATGTTCTCTGTGAGCAGTTAAGATAAAACCCATGCCTGGGTACATCATCAACCATTGAACCAGTGTGATACCATGCTCAGCAAGTGGTGGAGAGGGAATTCGCTCGATATCAACAACTGCTCCCATACGTGACACTTCAAGCAACATACCAAGCGTTCCAAGCAGGCCTGGGTTTGATATATCTTTTCCTGCAGTGACAAGTTTTTTCTCCCCAAGCTCCTGCATAATTGCTATCTGTGCTCGAAGAAAAGCTGCATCCTTCATCGTCACCGAGTCCCAGTTCGCTCCACTTGATGGATGCACTCTCCCCTCCAGATCATATGCAGCAATGATGACATCTCCGTCCTCTGCTGTCGTACTGTATATGACTCCATCACTCTGTGCCACTCCAAGCACTGCTACCCCAATTGAGTTGACATCAGCATCAGGATGTACATGACCTCCAACAACTGGCACACCAAACTGCTGTGACGCGTCATGCATGCCCTTTGTTACCAATGTCCCAATCTTGCAGTCGCACATCGAAAAAATATCAACAAGCGCTACTGGCCTTCCACCCATTGCTGCAATATCATGGATATTTACAAGAATAGAGCAATATCCAGCCCAGTAGGGATCAACCTCCATGAGCCGACTCCAGATTCCATCAGCAGCAAGCAAAAGCACATCATCACGTCCGGCATCGGTAGTGATAACAGCAGCATCCTCACCAAATGATGCAACCACATGTTCCGATGGAATTTTTAAACGCTGAACAAGGCGTCCAATGGCAAGCTTTCGCTTCACCCCGTCATAATTTCTCACAGCCTCAGCTATCGACTCGATGGAACAGGCACTTTCACGCATGGGTCAAAACACTTAGCTCTTTTAAATCTCACATGATTTATTGCATCGTATATCCAACGCGTACCCATGGACTGGGCAGAGAAGTATCGTCCACAACATATCGCCGATCTTCAGGGAAATAAGGAAGTTATACGCAGACTTGTTACCTGGGCGCAAGAATGGATGGTGGGTACAAAACCTCTGCTCATATATGGAAAAGCAGGCATTGGAAAGACCTCTGCCGCGTATGCCCTTGCGCGTGACATGGACTGGGATGTCATTGAGCTGAATGCAAGTGATCAGCGCACAAAGGGAGCTATCGAGCGGGTTGCAGGAAGCGCAAGCACTCACTCTTTTACCGGTAATCGCCGCCTCGTTCTTCTTGACGAAGCTGATAATCTGCATGGAAGCGCAGACAGAGGTGGTGCAAAAGCAGTGGTTGATGTCATAAAAGCAAGTCAGCAACCAATCATTCTCATCGCAAATGATCTCTATGGTGTTGATGCTGCGATCAAAGCAGTATGTGATCCTGTAGTTTTTCGTTCCTTACAATCTAGATCTCTTGCTCCACTGCTTCGCTCCATTGCAAGACAGGAAGGAAAAAATATTGATGAAAGTGTGCTTGTTGATATTGCAGACCGAGCATCAGGTGATATTCGCTGTGCAGTTAACATGCTTTATGCTGCGTCTATCGGTATTGACGAGCATATCTCTCTTCCAATCTCTGGAAAGGACAAACGCTCTACAATCTTTGACATAGTCAGTGCCACTTTTGAAGCAAGAGATCCAAGAGTTCTTCCTCCTCTCTCTTTTGAGATCGATGAAACACCTGATCAGATCCTTTTGTGGCTTGAAGAGAATGTAACACGTGTAAAGGATCCACATGCTCTATCTGCGTGTTATCGCCTGCTTTCTCATGCAGATCTGTTTCTTGGTCGTACATTGAAAACACAGTACTACACCCTTTGGAGATATGCATCAGGATGTATGTTATTTGGTGTTCATGCCGCTGCAACTGGTCATGTTATACGTGAGAAGATCAACCCTCCATCTCGCTTCAAAAAAATAGGAACTGCAAAAAGAAAACGCCTCATTCGCCAGTCACTGTACCGTGCCATTGGTACAAATCTGCATATGGCACAGACAACGGTGCGTGAAGATTATCTCCGTCCTGTATCAGTACTTTCGCAGCAGCACCCAGATCTCTGTGCAAGAACCCTCACTGACAATCCTGATCTGCTTACGATCTTGCTTGAAGACGCAGCTTTGGCAAAAGCAATCGCAAAAGAAATTGAAAAAGAGAAGAAAGAAGCAGAAAAAGCACAAAAAACCCTGAAAAAACCAGTACCAAAGAAAAAAGAAGGAACGCAGAAAAAAACAGATAAAACAGATAAAACCGACAAAACCGACAAAACCGACAAAACCGGCAAGAGAGAGAAAACAGAAAAGCTCTTCATCTCTCAAAATGAGGAAAAACTCCAAGGCCAGACATCTCTTCATGCCATGGAAAAGATCTCCTCTCCTGGAGATAGAGAAGCACAAGTAGAACAAGGAGAATCTGACCAGAAACAGGTTGATCTCTTTTCATTTGGATAAAAAATCTCCTTTTCACCTTTTCTCCTTCACCTTTCTCACTTTTTCAAAATAGATCTTTTGTAATAGAAAAAAAGAGGAATCTCTGCCTGAGGAATAATCTCTGCTCCAGAAAACCTCTCAAATCCAAGATGATATACAATAAGATCGCAATCAATGAATCTTGCAAGAGAGGTAAGTGCTGCAATCATCTCTTCATGAGGCCGGACTGCATATATGAGATCAATATTTTTATATAATGAATATGTTGGAGAAAATACTGAATCAACAATATATGGGACAGGAGTCTCGTCGAGAAACTGAATAATATCTGTGCAAAAGATCTTGCGGCCTGCATTATGTATTTGCTTTGCAACATGAAAGTTTTGACCAACGCCAATCTCACAGATACGATGATAATGAGGAATGATATATCTGCTTATACTTTCTTCAATATGTTTAAACCCACTCATTTCATAAAGATAAGGTGAACAGACATATCAAATCTCATTAAAATAAGAAGAAGTGATAAGGGGATACATGATAACAACTGAACAAACAGTGATGGCTTGGTAGCAATGTGGGTCACGTCATGGACATTCACATTTTTTGGGATAAACGCGCACCGACTGGATTAGCACTTCCAGTACAACGTCGCATGCAGCAGATTTTAGATACTCCAATGAAGCTTTGTGCAAATCCAGTGCGTATAAGTGGATACTCAAGCACAAACCAATATTATGATGCGCATATTGTGCTCAGTGCCTTACAGCTCTATAAAAAACGCCACGCCATGACAGAACCGATACTTCTTGTGCTTGGAGATGATCTGTGCACAAGAAGTGGAGCTCATCTGTTTGGAATTTCACGTGAGGCCGCTGGCGTATCTGTTGTTTCTGGAACAAGGCTTGCAAATGAGTTCTGGGGGTTGCCACCAGATGATAAGCTGCTTATTGAAAGAATTGGAAGAGAGGGGCTGCATGAGATCGGTCATCTGCTTGGCCTCACTCATTGTTCAAATGCAAGTTGTATCATGGCAAATCCACTCTGTTTTGATGATCTTGATGCAAAACATTCCTGGTTCTGTCACGCGTGCACAAAAAAGCACATGCGACTTCATCCTTTTATTTATCTCCATCAGATCCCAGAACAGGGAGATGCTGAGTGTGCTGATCCTATTTTAACCCAGAAACACTCAGATCCACTTATCTTGTGATTGTCCCCTCATCACGATCATTGAATTATTGTGAAGCACCATACATGTATAAATGAACACGGACGAATCATACACCATCTGGATTGAAAAGTACCGTCCAAAACAGATATCAGATATCATCGGGCAACACGAGATCACTGAGCGTTTGAGTTCATATGTTCGAACCGGTGAGATGCCCCATCTTCTTTTTACCGGCAGTGCAGGTGTTGGCAAAACTACCGCAGCGGTAGCTCTTGCACGTGAGTTCTTTCAAGATGACTGGCAGATGAACTTTCGTGAATTAAATGCATCTGATGAACGAGGTATTGATGTCGTTCGAAATCAGATCAAACAGTTTGCCCGCACCTCTCCCTTTGGAGATGTTGCATTTAAGATCCTCTTTCTTGACGAGGCTGATGCACTCACAAATGATGCTCAGTCGGCACTGCGTCGAACGATGGAGACCTATGCCCAGAGTTGTCGCTTTATCCTCTCCTGTAATTATTCATCAAAAATAATTGACCCGATTCAGAGCCGCTGTGCAATCTATCGTTTCAAACCTCTGCAAGATGATGATATTGCAGAGATGGTACGAAGAGTTGCAACAGATCAAAACCTTTTGGTATCTGAAGAGGCACAAAAAGCACTTGCATATATCGCACAGGGGGATATGAGAAAGGTCGTAAATGCCCTTCAAGGTGCTGCAATTATTACTTCAACAATTGCAGCTGATACTATCTATGCCATAACCTCAACAGCCCGTCCTGAGGAGATCGAAAAACTCATTGATATCTGCTTTGAAGGAAATTTTGAGGGAGCAAATCGATTTTTAATCTCCTTGATTCGTGAGCGAGGAATCTCTCCTCAAGAGCTTATCGGCCAGATATACCGGTTGCTTATCACTCGTGAGATGCCACGTGAGACAAGAGTAAAGATGATTGCTTGTCTTGGAGAGACTGATTATCGCATATCTGAGGGGGCAGGAAGTGATCTCCAGATGAGTGCCCTTATTGCGCAGTTTGTAGTGCATGCATGTGATTGAATCGAACGGAAAAAGAGAGCAATAAGGCAGGGGGTGAAAGTATCAGCACAGATAGGATTGAGGCTAAAATTGCTGACCGAGATGCTGAGTGGACTCGTTTTTTAAAAACAAGGTACAAAAACGAATTAGGGGCTCTTTCTCGTGAGTATCCATCAAAACGCTCACTCTATATTAATTATCATGATATCGAAAGCTTCGGAGAGGTTGGAATACAGTTATCTGATGAGATGCTCACCTACCCGGGAAAGGTTCTGAGTGATATTAAAGATACCATTCGTGTTCATAATCTTGTTCGGGTAAAAAAAGGGCGTGATAAGCCTAATATTCATGTCCGCATCACAAACCTCCCCCAAAAAATAGCGGTTCGAGAGATTAGATCTGAGCATATTGGGACGTTTATCAGTGTCGAAGGCATTCTTCGAAAAACAACTGAGGTTCGTCCCCGTATTACGCTTGCAAAATTTCGGTGTGCAGCAGGTCACATTACTACAAAATCACAAGGATATGGTCCATTTCAGGAGCCAGATGGGTGTGGCACTGATGGATGTACCCTTAAAAAACTTGAACTCATGTCTTATATGTCTGAGTTCGTGGATTCACAAAAACTTCGAGTGCAAGAGTCTCCAGAGGGACTTCGTGGTGGGGAACAGCCACAAAATCTAGATATTGATGTGAGTGATGATATTACAGGAATCGTAACACCAGGGGACCGCGTTGTGGTAAATGGGATCTTGCGTTCTATTCAACGGAGTTCGCAAGGCATGAAAAGTACGATCTTTGATATCTATCTGGAGTGTAACTCGATTGAGATCTCTGAAAAAGAGTTTGAAGAGGTGAATATCAGTGAGGAAGATGAACGTTTGATTCATGAGCTTGCCTCAGATCCTCAGATCTATCGAAAAGTTGCAAACTCGATAGCACCAACCATCTATGGCTCCGATGATGTAAAAGAAGCAATTGGGCTTCAGTTATTTGGTGGTATTGCAAAATCAATGCCTGATGGTACACGGCTTCGGGGAGATATTCATGTCCTCTTAATTGGTGATCCTGGGATTGCAAAATCTCAAATTCTTCGGTATGTTGTACGTCTCTCTCCTCGTGCGATATATACCAGTGGGCAATCATCAACCTCAGCAGGTCTGACTGCAACTGCAGTGAAGGATGAGTTTGGGGATGGAAGGTGGACACTTGAAGCAGGTGCGCTTGTGATGGCTGATATGGGGGTTGCCTGTGTTGATGAGATGGATAAGATGGATAAGCATGATAGAAGTTCTCTCCATGAGGCGATGGAGCAGCAATCTATCAGTGTTGCAAAGGCTGGTATTACCGCTACGTTGAAGTCACGTTGTGCCATGCTTGGTGCTGCAAATCCAAAACTTGGACGTTTTGATGAGTTTGTGCCAATTGGGGATCAGATAAACATGCCTCCCTCCCTCCTCTCTCGATTTGATCTTTTATTTGTGCTTGCAGATAAGCCAGAGCAGACACGTGATAATGCTATTGCAGAGCATATCTTAAGGGCACATTCGATTGGAGAGTTAATTGAGCAGCATCGCCATACACCCATTGAAGGGGTTGATGATGCTTATATTGAGGAGTACCTCAAACCAGTTCTTCCAGATATTGATCCTGTTCTTTTTCGAAAGTACGTAGCCTATGCAAAGCGAAATTGCTTTCCACGCCTTTCTGATGAAGCAAAAGATGAACTTGTCGCCTATTATATGAAGCTTCGAAGTCTTGCAGATCCAAATAAACCTGTTCCTGTAACCGCTCGCCAGCTTGAGGCCCTTGTTCGGCTTGCAGAGTCAAGTGCCAGACTGCGTCTCTCTGATATTATTGAGAAAGGAGATGCAGAACGTGTGATTCGCATTGTTGATATGTGTCTTCGTCAGGTTGCATATGATCCTGGAACTGGCACATTTGACATTGATCGCGTGACAACTGGTATTCCAAAGGCACGACGAGATCTCATTCGGATGATTAAGGAGACGATTCGAGCAGTAGCAGATCCTGATGGGCGTGCAAACATGGAGAATGTTATCTCCCAGATCGTGGCAAAAGGAGTTGTGCGTGAGGATATTGATACCCAGATCAAAGCAATGCTTCGTGGTGGAGAAGCGATGGAACCAAAACATGGTATCATCAAGCTGATCTAACCAAATATCTAACCAAATATCTAACTAAATATCTAACACAATATTTTCAAAACAATTTTTTGTAAAAAATTGAGTAAAACTACTTGGGGTGTGCGAGCAAAGCTCGCACACCCGTCGAATGGTTGCCCATTTGCGTATTTGATGTCACATGGCTGTTTTCGTGTTCAGAGGTATGGAAAAAGCAGGTTCTCGCCCCCCTGTCCAGGATTACTCCACAAATCGGATGTTTGATACTTCCTGAGTCATCTGACGAAGGCAGGATGCCGAAGTTTGGATGACTCCACGGTAAATGTAAGGTTTTTTAGATGTAATGGAGAAAATGAATAGCTATGCCATTTCGTTGCTATAAATGTGGGAAGTGCTGCACAACACTTGGTCGCTCTGTTATGATTGAAAAAATCACAGATACAGAGGTTATTGGAAAAAGTGCAATCACCGGGGAGAAGATACATCTCCCTCATACCCCTGAAGTGAAGGAAAAACTCGCAGATGTATCTGTTTTTGCAGTATTTCCAGATGCTTGTCCTTTTCTTCGTCAAGAGACTGAGACGATCTGGCATTGCCTTGCCTATGCTGCCATGCCATCACATTGTAAAGCGCTTGAGTGTTATGTCATGCTTATTTTGGACTCTGCTGGTTCTGTTGTGGGAAAAGTTCGTGCAAAACGGACCCTCTCAACAGAGGATGAGACTCTAAAAGAACTATATGATACTGTCCTCGTGCATATTCCTGCGAAAGAAGATGTTGTATGGCAGAAAGAAGCAAAAAAAATTATGGTGTCAAAGGGGTACAAAGTCAAGATGTGAGTGGAAGAGATCTCTTGCATGCTTCATCTCCCTACCTTGATCATAAAAGACCTTATTCAACAAGAGCTAACGAAATGCATGAGTATGACGAAGTTTTTCCGTAATACAACTTGTCTGGTATCTCTTTGTCTCTGTACTATTCTTATATGCAGTGGTGTGTATGCAGATGACACAGATGCAGGAGAGGATACACGCAGTATTGCTGATCTTGAAGGTGTTGAGCAGCTTCTTGCTATTGGTTCTATGTATTATGCCGCTGGTCTTGTTGAGAACGCGACTTCTGCCTATCAACAGGCTATCTCCCTTGAACCAGAGAATGCATCTGCCTGGAACTATCTTGGTATTGCACTTCGAAGCCTTGAACACTATGATCAAGCGATGGAAGCCTATTATACAGCCTTAAATATCACACCTGATGATCCTGAGATCTGGTATAATCTTGGATATGTATATGGATTGTCTGGATCATATGAAAAAGAGATAGAAGCATATCAGGAAGCGATACGCCTTCAACCGAATTTTTCTCCGGCATGGCAGAATCTTGCGGTAGCATATCTGGATATGGAAGATGAGGAAGCATCTTTAGATGCACTCCTGAAGGTTGCTGAGTATGATCCTGAGTCTCCTATTGTTTGGTTTGATATTGGAGGTACATATGAGAGGCTCGGAAATCTTACAGCTGCGCGCTCTGCCTTTGAAAAAGTGCTTGAGATAGATGGAGATCTACTCATTGCAAAGGAGAAAATAAAAGAGATTGATCTCCTTCTTCTAAAATGAAAGTTTTTCTTCTCTTTTTATGAAATAACTGAATTGGGTGGTTTTAATGAAGATGTGCAAGATTGAAGTTCTTAAAACGACATTTGATGCAGAGCTTTCAAAAGAGTATGGCTGTGATGGTCTTGGACCTTGCCCCATACATACGGTTGGGGATGTTTTTTATGGGCATTTTGCAAAGCCAGAAGGTCTCTGCGATGATGCATGGAAAGCCATGCATCACTATGTGTTTGCCATTGCTCACGAGTGTGATAGTTTTTTTGATGGGGACTGGATCAAGACGCCTGGTGTTGCGATTTGCAGTTGTTGTGATGGGCTACGACCTGTTATCTTTAAAATAAGCCGCACTGAAGAGGCTGTAAAAAAAGAGTGATGTATATGGCCGGTGAAAAAACACTTTTTTTTGCGTTATTTTTGCGTGATGTGCTTTCACTTTGAATAGGTGTGCAGCTCTTCGATTAAAGCTTCACATCGTCCTGAAAAACGTTTACATCCATCGATAATTGTTTCTACTGGATCTGCACCATCTACTGTTGTCACCAACAGAATGGGATCAGAGTGTTGAAACTCTATCATATAGTTTGCAACATCTATGCGCGGATCTGCTAAAAGCTCAATAATAAATCCGTTCATGAATGTATGTCCCTGTTGTGCAAGTGATAGCCTGATTTTATTTTCAGACAACTCGGTTACGGTGATATTCATTCTTATCATATCTCATGTGTGAGCACATATACCATTGCAATAATACATGGCTTATGCCATCTCACTTATGGGTTACCAGTGCACTGTGATCCCGATGCCAGGGTTCAAGCCATATTCTATCACATATGATATACCCTGCATCTGATAGGGTTTGTGCAGCAGCCGAAGAGAGTTCTTGTGGATCTTGACGCACATCGATGCAGCGTGTTTTCAGCATAAGAATGCCAATTCCACCACTTTTTAAGAATATCTCACAATTTTCTAAAAAGATCTCAACTTGATTTGGTTGTGCTACATCTTGATACACCATATCTACCTCTTCAATAAGGGCTGCATACTCTTTTGGTTTTCGTGCATCAGAGAGAAGAGGGATGATATTTTTTCGCTTTTGCGCGATGGAGATGAGATCTGTCATTGGTTCTGGAGCTGGTTCGATGGCATATATCACCTCGACATAGTCAGCAACAAAAGAGACGGTTGTTCCACTTCCCGCTCCAAGGTAGAGCACTCGCATTTTTGGTGTGAGTTCGAGTTCAGGGGTGTTTTCTTTTTGATAGAGTTTATGATAGAGGGCAGAGAGTTTACTGTGTTTTGGATCCCAGATCCGCTTTCCTTTCCATATGCGTTCTCGTAAAATTGGAGTCCCTGGTGAGAGGAGCATACCAGTGTCCCAGATCATGGGGTATCCTTGCATGTAGCTGCATTCAAGAGTCTTTTGTCACTTATTGCAATGCACTGTGGATCCAGTTCTTTTCGATAGTAATCTATCTTGCTTGCAATACTGACTCGTGCGGCAAGGGTTCGCGCAACTTTCCCTCGAACTGCTCTTTTCGCTGCATGCACTCGCTTGTGTTGATAGATTATCCCATGTTTTGGAGGTGCACTGTTGTTTTTTATATGCGAGAAGAGCCCGGTTTTGGCACCAAGCACCTGTATGGTGGAGCTTGGCAGGATGGAAAGAGCATGTAATCCTCCTGCTTCACATACCAGGCGTGCCGCAACAACAGGGCCAAGTAAGGCGGAGCAGTTTGGCATCTGCTCTTTTGCGGTGCGGGAGATATCATGAAGCAGCTTCTTTCTAATCTCTTCAAATTCGATAATTTGTTGTGCTAGGAGTGAGGAAGTGTCTCCTCTTGACGCAATTTCACGTAAGTACTGTCTTGTTTTTTCTGGATATGTGGCGTGATTTTCTCTTGGTCCTGCCATTATCACGAGATCCCACTCAAGTAATTTTTCAGTGAGGCGAGATACTGAGCTGTCAATCTCTGAGAGCATTCCCACCTGTTTAAACAGTATCCACCCATCAGTTCCATATTGCATGCGAATTCCTTCAAGGGAGTGCGCTATGCATCGCTCACGGAGCAGATGGAGGTATGCAGCACGAGATTCGAGCTTGCCGGTCTCTACTGCATGATGCCAGTTTGGAAGAGGAGTTTGTTTTTCATCAGCTTTGAGAAGGCCGTTCTCAAGTTTGATACTCTTCTCACTCTCATACCAGTACATGGTTTCCACCAGAATCCCCAGATCAGCCCGATTGTAGAATATAGAAGATATCACTTACAATGGCACTTGTTGTTTCAAATGAACCTGCCCCTTTTCCAATAAAGGTCAGATCCCCGGCAAGATCGGTTTTCAGGGTGATTGCATTTAATGAGCCATCAACAACAAGGGGATGTGTTTTTGGAAGGATTTGGGGTGAAACACGATAGATATTTTTATCTGGTATGATCTCTCCAATGAGACGAATCGTTGTATCACATCCTGCAGTAAGACGAAGTGCATCATCTGTTACCTGCTCAATGCCCGTGATACTCATGTCATCTAGTGAGATGGATTTTTGAAATATGGTATTGGCGAGGATGACTACCTTTATTGCAGCATCTGTTCCTTCTACATCTGCTTGTGGATCTGCTTCTGCATATCCTAACTTTCGTGCTTCTTCTAATGCCTGAGGATACGTAAGACCTTCTTCACTCATGCGGGTGAGAATGTAGTTGCAGGTACCATTGAGAATCCCATACAAGGCGTTTATTTTGTTTCCAATGATGTCATGTTCGAGAATATGTAAGATTGGAATTGCACCGGCAACGGTTGCTTCATAGCGAAGTGAGACATGATGCTTTTTTGCAAGTGTTGCCAGTTCTTGATAATGCAGTGCAATGGGACCTTTATTTGAGGTTACGACATGTGCCCCACGTGCGAGTGCTGCCCTTATATACTCAGTTGCTGGTTCTGCACTGAGTACATCAGTAGGTGATACTTCGACTAAGATATCATATGGGGCACTGTTTATTATGTCCCTTGAGCTGAGAGCAGGATCACCACAGATTCCAGTCTTCTCTTTTTGTGCAAGCATGGCCTCGATGTCAATTCCATCTGGCATAATACATGCACTTCTTGAGTCTGAGACTGCAGAGATGATGCATGATGAGGTATTTTCTTTTTGCATGCGGTCTAGTGTTGTAACAACACCACGTCCCACTGCTCCAAGGCCAATGACGGCGATACGTATCTGAGATTTCATGCCACTCCTCCGAGAGGGACGATGAGTAAGAAATCTTTTTCCTGTGCAACCTGACGCAAGATTTCGATTGCTTTTGCAAGTTCATCTGGTCCTGTTGCTCGCACTACCAGTTGTGCTGATGACGGGCCTTTCATTTCAGGCATTGCAATGGTGATATATGTGACCTCTGCAAAGCCAGTGTCGTCAACGCGGTTAATGGTATCTTCAAGGTTAGTGTATATGAGATGGCCTATCAGGATAACAGTCTCTCGCCATAGAAGTCTTTCTTTTCCAAGGCGGATGATTGTGATTCCGTTTTCTGCGAGGTCAGCTTTTAAAGGCTCTATTTGCTCTTCAGGAATTTCAATAACAACATGAACAGCTACATTTCCTTCTGCATCTGGAATATGTTCATGTATGACTGTTTTTATATTTCCACCTGCGGCAGAGATGGGGATCAGTGCTGCAACCAAGTTCCCTGGTGCGTCACGAAGAGATAATTTCATTGAGACCTGCATGGATATTGCCTCTTTAGAGTTATGGTGTCAGAAGGCTTATACTCTATCGATGTGAGTGTTCTTCTTTTGTTCTTCTCATGCAAATTAATCCCAGAATTATGGTCACACCCATTGTCTTCTCTCTGCATAGGGATGAATCTATTCATATATTTAAAATATATCTAATATTTTTCTTCTCTCCTTTTTGCTTGATGATGAATCCTTCATGAATCATTCCCTTGATAATCGCATAGGCTCTTGTTTTCTTGACGGAAAGGATATCCTGTATTATCTCATTGGTGATGAATGGATTCTCTTGCAAGTAGTTCAGTACAGATTCATGCTGTGGCTTTTGTTGGTGTTTTCCCAAAAGTGGGTGGGTATAATTCATATTTGGCAAAGTCAACATAAAAGCTCCATTTGTTGCTTTAATTTCAGGCTTTGCGTTAACATCCTCGTAATATTGCAATATTCGCCGAAGCCCGGTTCCGTAGGATTCAATATACTTCAGACGGTAAAAGACATTTGCTATCTTTTCATTTCGCGGCTCTGAAACGCCCATAAATGAGTCCTCTACGTGAAGGCCAGGCATAATACCTCCAAGAGACACAAATTCTATACGATCATCGTAGATATTGACGATAATACTTCCTGAAAAGGCATAATCTCGATGGATTAGTGCATTGAGCATAGCTTCACGAAGTGCTTCTTCTGGATAGTCATATTGTTCAATACGATGAAGCCCTGAAAAAATGGCGACAAGATTGTTGGCCAGATTGAGAAACTCAAATGCCAACCGCATTCATCGAAAAGGATTTTGATGAAATGAAGAACGATCTCGACATGCGCCGGTTGAGGGTTCAATCTGATGCACGTATGAAGGCAAGGTTGTTTATTCAGTTCATTGCTGAGATATACATGAGGCAACCTCCGAAAACCGGTAATAGTATAATTTTGATCGTGCGTTTAACGGCTTTTACGCAGAAATGTGGCAGGATATTGCTCTTCATGAGGAGTATATGTGGCATCATCGCAGTTTTCGGAGGTTGCCACATATAATTTCCACGGGGGTTTAGGTATGTATATGTGAGGAAATCTTGGATGCTGGTTCTAAGTCGAATATTCTCCTTTTTTCAAATACCGGTATGACTGTGGGGCAACAAAGCCAGGGTTTCTCTCTTTGGGATCTATAGGTTCGTCAAGGATTCTCAGATCATTAATTTGGATTGCGTATGCTTCTTTTTTTTCTTTAAAGTAGTTACAGAATGTTTGATAATCGATCCCAGATTCACCTTCCACTTTTTTCCACAACTCGTCGGGACTATCTTTCAATACTGACCCCATTTTAAACGATCCGATAATCCGTTTCTCGGGGGATGATGAATATATATATATATATTCTGTTTATTTCATTTTCTTTAAAAATTATTTTCCGAAATTCGTACCTTTTGGTACCAGAGATTATTTTTTCAACGAATTTTGGCTTTACCGACAGCAAGACGTCCATTTTTATCCTCATATTTCTTGATTTGATAATACTGTTCTTCTGACAAACCAGATATACTTTGGGGAGCACTCTTAATACCAACGTTCGCGAGTTTGATTGGGATACTATAATGGAAAATGGGTCTGAATAAAATGATTAATACTGGCTTCTTCTTCTCTTTAAGTTCTTCAATTGAGTAAACCGTTCTTTTTGCAACGAGTTTAAGAATTTCATCTACATCTTCGTTTCTTGTTGCGTATTCGACAACTCCAAGGGTTGTTATAGCATGTTCGTCTCCAGATCTGTAGAAGAAAACGAGATCTCCTGGAGAAATTTTCTTCACTGGTGCGTTGCAGATGTATGCTTTCTTAATGGCATTTCCTTCAACAATGAAATTTCCTCCGAATTCTGACAGTTTTAATTGTCTGTTCTTATAATCCGTGAACAACTTCTGATGATACTCGGGTTGGATTGGGACGATCCACTTATGGACCCCATCTCCATCATAATATGATGGATAATATTTATTCAAGATTTCAATAGGTGTGCATTCTGCAGCTGCATTGTCATCAATGGAAAGGTTCTTAAGGTAAATATTTTCCCCATTAGGAAGTGTAGAAGCATACTCAAATCCATATTCTTCAATAAGTGCAACAAGGCGATCATTTCCCTCATCAAAATGAGTGAGATATACTTCTGTA
>JAITWW010000025.1 GCA_031285085.1 Candidatus Methanofilum arcanum | reverse complement strand
CCAAAATCCCACTCCCACTGGTACCGAAGAGGTGAAGCACCAGCAATGATTGGATCAACTAAGCTCTGGTCAATAAACGTCACCGTACCTGGAGGATTTGAGTGCACAAAAGCAAATCCAGCCAAGGGGAACAGACGTGCAGAGATCTCGACATTATGCGTTACGGAAAATGTTTCTCCATCTGCGTCAGTAATGGTAAGTTTTGTAGAGATATGTGAAGGGAATGTTCTGCTGTCATCAAACTCAAATTGGATCTCAGGATTTTGATCAGTAGAGTTCGCAATTTGGAGACCATTTGCAGTAAATGTCCAGTTCCAATCAGTGATGGCAACGTGAGAATAGGACTGATCAATAAATCTGACCTTCGAGGGAACGTGCTCCTGATCTGCAACCCAGGTAAAAGCTGCTTTTGGAACACTGGAATCAGAAACAATCACATACATGTTGGCTGTATTTTCACGAATAATCCTTTCTAGCGACTCATCCATGAGCCGAACAGTCTGAGTCACGAGATATGTACCAGGTTCGTCATAGGTGTGTTCTAGATTCTGATTGAAGTACAGCGCAACCGTAGTAGGGCTTTCATCCCCAAAATCCCACTCCCATTGATACCGGAGAGGTGCGTCGCCAGCAATTATTGGATCAACTAAGGCCTGATCAATAAATGTCACGGTACCTGGAGAGTTTGAAGGCACAACAGCAAACCCAGCCAAGGGAAACAGGCGTGCAGAGACCTCGACATTCTGAGTTACGGAAAATGTTTCGCCATTTTCATCAGTAATGGTAAGCTCTGCGGTGATGTGTGAAGGGAACGTTTGGATGTCATCAAACTCAAACTGGATCTCAGGGTTTTGATCAGTAGAATTCGCAATTTGGGTACCATTCACAGTAAATGTCCAGTTCCAATCGGTGATGGCAACGTAAGAATAGGACTGATCAATAAACCTGACTTTCATTGGAACGTAGTTCTGATCTGCAACCCAGGTAAATCGTGCCTGTGGAGAAGAAGGGTACACACGAATACGCTCAGGCAATGTGTACTCACTTGATTGGTAAGACGGATCAGTAGACGTAAGATTCAGCGTGACAAGATACTCTCCAAAAGCAGAATACTCATGCACTGGCGATTTATCAGATGAAAATGTTCCATCCCCAAAATCCCAAGTATAAATAAATGCAAGTGGATCAGGAAGAACACTCAGATCTGCAAACGAGACAGTAAGGGGTGCAACACCATTGGAAGGAGTGGCTGTAAAGTATGCATCTCCAAACACTGGTGTACTCACAAAAATGAGGAGAAAAAGTCCACAAATCAAAGAAATTAGACGAAATTGACTCATTATGCTTCACCCCCTATAATAATATATAGTGCTCAAACTAGCACCACTAATAAAAAACTCTGAATTTAAAGAAACAGGAACAGCAGTTCCATCAAACACCGCTGTGACCTTTTCTCCAGTGTACAGCCGCTTTGGACTGAGATCAATCATTGCAGCTGCTCCTGGCAATACAAGTGCGCAGCATAGGATGAGAGCCACCACTATGCCTATTTGTTTTAATCCCATAGTACATCCCCCAAATAACAACGCTGATGAGTACCCTCATTCATCTACTTTTGCAAAAAGCACACATCAAGCGATTATTTACAAATTATGACGCGTATATCTGAATCCCCACCCATCGCAGGTAATCATAATTCATTTTTTAATCGTATGAGAGATGAGATAAGGGTTGCGATCAGGTTTCAGATAAAAATATGCAAAGGTCAATGGATTCATATTATTTTCGTGCAATTGTAATAAAGCCGCTATGACCAACACGGGTTGATGGACGAGTTCCACGTTCGCTCCGATCCATTTCCCGTACGATGCATTCATAGGAGGTCACCTCTGAAAAGAGCTCAGATGCAGTATCATATAACATTCCCATCTGTTCAATAAAAGGCGTGTATCCTGCAAGAAACCCTCCAGGAGTCAGCACAGAATGGGCATGTATAATATGAGATGGTTCAAGCAACAGATCAAGGTGTACGACCTCAAAAAAACCAGATGCTTCGCGTACATCACCGCATATCAGTTCTATATTTGTTGCACCAGCTTCCTTGAGATTTGTGCACGCTCGTTCATGAAACTCATGCCTTCGTTCATATGATACAACTGATGCTGCAATACCTGAGAAGAAAAATGCACAGATTCCAGTTCCAGTTCCTGCATCCAACACACGATCTCTCCGATTCATACCAGTTAGCCCAATAACAAGGCCAATGTCACGAGGAAGCATAGGAGCACCAGAACGCTTTGCTGTTCCGAAGAAATCAGTTGGGCGGGGAAGATGCACTATAAATACATCTCCTGATGGAGTAAAAACCTGATCTCCTGGATTACTTCCTACCAGAGCATCCAGATCGATTATTCCAAAATCAGTAGAAAGAGTTCCAGCTCCAACATGTGCAAAAAAGGAACGTTCTGAATTGGAAAGTAAGATACGATCTCCAATCTCAATCATTCAATGACAGAATCGCCTGAGCGATATCTCCTGATGCTTCAATCAATGCAGCTCGTGCCGCCTCAGGAGACGTACCAGTCTGTTCAGCAACAAGAGCTATGTCTTCATCTGGAATAGAAGGTGGTGCAGCGATAAACTCAGGTTCACCTGATATCTGATAGGTAACAGCACCCTGCATGCGCATCTTTGCAATTTCGGTCCCTGCAGGAAATACATAATTTCCTAATGCAGTTTTCACAATGATCTCTTCGACATTCTCAATAGGGGTTATATCCATACCGAGTTGTTTCATCATTTGCTTCATTTTACGTGGATTCATTCCAGGAATCATACTATCTCCTACACCTGATTTGTTACTATAATCTCTTTATTCATCTTTTCATCTATGCAATGAAGATTCCACACTATCATCAAGAAAGATCCTGATGTACTCCTTTCCTCATTTGTACAGCAGCGCCATACATAAATGCAAGCATCTCATGCCCACACAGATGTGCCATGCCAATGCCAAGCAGATCTCCATCCTCATCAACCACTATTACTTCATCACCTGCTAAAAGGGAGGTGTCAGCGCTGATAACATGCTTTGCAAAGACATTTTTTCCGTCTGCAATAAAAGAAGCAACATCTTGCTGCACAACAACACGAAATGATGGCGCAGAGGTAGCTTCATAGAGTCTCCTGCATCCAGCAAGCCCAAGAGTCAAACGACCATCATGAGCACGAAGTGTCGCAAGACGCTGTGTATCAAGCAAAACCTGGCGAACACCTCCACGTCTGGATAGAATAAATGTGCATTCATCGGGAAAGAGCCACAAACCTGCTCCCATAAAAAACTGAAAATCAGCTATTGTTCTCACTCGTTCCAAACTGCTCTGCAAGTACCCGGTTGACATCTTCGACAAACTCCTGTTCTACCTCTTTTGGAATAAATGCTCCTGCTGCAATCTTATGCCCCCCGCCAGAACCTCCATATTTCTCTGCAACCATAGAGAGAGCAGCCTGGAGATCAACACCTGATTTAATAACATCTGGCTTTGTACGCATGGAAACCTTAGTCACCGTTTCATCCATTGAGTCCTCACACATAATAAGAATCGGTTTTTTTGGATTCAAACGTGATAAGGCTATACCAGATCCAATGCCAACAATAGTATCTGGAAAAAGGGATCCAACATGGATAAACAGCATGTGCGAGTACTCTGAGACACCCTTATCTGTAATATACTCAAGAACCTCACGAATCTTTGCACGATGGTTACGGAGCATGATATCTGCTTCCAGATAAGAAGTACCACGATCTCCTCTACAAATTGCACTTCCAAGAGCAGGTTTGCTCCATCTTCCGCAGGAGTTCAGGAGTGTTGCATACTCCGAGGCATTCAAAAGAGGGCCATATTCACGGCGTTCATCCAAGAAAAGGTAATGATCAATAAACATTCGTTCTGCTGAGCGATTATGTGCTATCACATGTTCAACGAGTGCAGAAGTTATGCTTTGTTTCTGTTCAAAGGAAAGATCCTGCCATACTGGCCAGGCTTTGCCATGAGGTGAAACAACACCAAGGCGCTCAAGAAACCGCTGTGCACCAGAGATATCATTTGATATTCCAGGGATATCAATATCATCAGTGTATGCAAGAGCATTTGGAAGAGGACGAGTAGATATCCCATAGATATTGAGATCCTTTTTCCATATTTCCACATTTCCGTAATTGATCGCGTCTTCGAGGATGGTTTTTGCAAGACCAGTAAAACACAGATCTTCACGATCCATCATATCTCCAACATTCCCAATAATGCCAAGTTTGGCAAGATCTGTGTTTGCACTGTCAAGTTCTTTTGAGATCAAATAGGCAATACCAGCGGCACTTGTCTTATGTTCTCCATATTTCAGGCTATTTACTTCAAGGTATTCAGATTCACTTGGCTGGCTAACATGGTGATCCACAATGACAACTTGATCACTTGCAAATCCAAGTTGCTCAATCAGTACCTGTTGTCCTGATCCAAGATCTGAAAAGATTTTCAATGAGTCATCTTGAGGGATCTGGTGAAGAGTAAGTGGATCAAGCTGGCGAATAAACGCTGTTTTCACGGGAATTTCAAGGCGGGAGATAGCTTGTGATAAGATAGATTCACTGGTGATACCATCCGCGTCAATATGCGAGATAATAGTAACTGCATCTGAAGCCTGGATTACTTCTGATGCAGCAGCGAGATCAGCATCCGGGCATGTTTGCCTCATTGATAACCTATTGCACCTCATCAAATAAAGTTTCTATTGAGGTTCGTGATAGCTCGGTGTTGGTTCGTGAATCGTAATGTAGCATATTCACGCTTTTCTTGGAGGCATGAACTCAATAATCACACATTTTTTTCAAAAGTATAAGAGGCCTGCACCAAGGCCAAAAAAATGCAGAGGTTCCAAATGGTGATGATGAAAGATTGACAAGTTGTTTATGAGCTCTGTTCAGATCGCTACATTCTCCAAGAACAGATGGCTCAAATGCAACAGCCTGTTCAAAGGTGAAAGACGTATTCACATTAGTCCAAAGCTCCATACTCAGTAGCACCTTTATTCATCCTTTCAGGAATGTTCCTTGATCAAGGTAGAGTGAACCGAGAATGAGGAGAACAGATTGATGTGTAAGATCAAGAGATAAGCGCATACTCATATGCATGAATATGGTCATCTATTTGATTTGTCATGGATGCCGCACTTCAAAAGACTGACCATGCCACAAAAAAATGAAGATCAAGGGTTATAGTTGTTTTGGCCATGCTTTGGCTATATTATAGGCAGATTCATAACCATCCTTTGTATCCAGCAAAAGCAAGACGCTCGCTTGAGCTTACATCTTTATCGTTACATATTGGAGCAGTATTCATTGTGCTTGCCACAACCTTTGTGTTCAACTGAAGCAATCATTTTTTTTCTTCAAAAAATGCTCGAAACTGCTGTTTTTATTACTGGAATGTGACTCGTGACTTTTGTACATAAATTTCCAAGTGTAACTAAATGCTGTGCAAGGAGGGAATGCTGAGTAGCACTACAGCGCTAACTAGGATTAACAATGTACCAAAAAGGAGAAATGTCATGCTATCATCACGAACAGACGGTACGGTAGGTTCTATTCTTTTTGTACAGTATTAGCTAGAGCTGTAGTGGTAGGAAGCAGAGAAACGATCTTGAAGAGTTGCATTTTATCATACTATACTAAATAGAGAGAGTACCACAAAGTACATGGTAAAATGGCGTCCAAAAAATCCTTCAAAGATCTGATACACACATTTCAAACAAGTGAAGATACAAAAATTGTGTACGCTCGTGAGATCTCATATGTACTTGGGACTGTTGCGCTTATTGTTGCGATATTATATCTCATATGTGGCACGTGGCCCGCGATTGTGACGATTGAATCAGAAAGCATGGTTCCACATATGAATGTTGGAGATCTGGTAGTAGTTGTTGCTTATGACCGATTTGGAGCACTTCAATCCTATGCGGAAGGCGAACAAACTGGCTATGAAAAGTTTGGTCTTCCTGGAGATGTCATCATTTATCGTCCAAATGGAGATAAAAAGCTGCACCCAATAATTCATCGTGCACTCTATTGGACTGAAGGGGGAGAAGAGCATACATTTTATAGTGGTACAAGAGCGGTTGAGTACATAGCTCAAAATGCAGGGTATATTACAAAAGGTGATAATAATCCAATTGAAGACCAAGTTGGATGGGAAAACTATCGCGGTCTTGGATCTCCAATTTTACCTGTTGAAAAACAGTGGATTGTAGGAAAGGCATATGCAAAGGTCCCTTATGTTGGTTATCTTCCTCTCCATCTAAAAGAAGTTATTGTTATCCTGATATTGCTTATGGTAGTGCAAGAGCTGTATGTACGTTCAAAAACAAAAAAAGAGAGCCCTAACAAGAAATCAAAAGAAAAAGAGAAAAAATAGATTTAAAAAATAAAAGGGATACATAATATGAAAATATCAACAATCCTTGCTGACATTCATGCGGGCAACCGATTACAACCAGAGGATGCAGTTCATCTTATGAATGCAAGAGGTCGCGATGCTCATTTGGTATATGCTGCTGCTGATGCTATTCGAGAAGAAAAAGTTGGAGATATTGTTACATTTGTTAGAAATAATAATATTCACATCACAAATATCTGTAAAAATCTCTGTGGTTTTTGTGGATTTGGAAGGAGAGCAAACGACGAAGATGCATATATCTTCACAGTAGATCAGATTAAAGAGCAGCTTGCAGCTGCAGAAAAACGTCATGTTACCGAGATATGCTTACTATCTGGAGTAAACCCCGAGTTTGATCTCAATGATTATCTTGAGTTATTACATACCTGCCGTGAGGTGCTTCCAGGAGTGCATATCCATGGTTTTTCTCCAGATGAGATTAATTGGGCTGCAACACAGAGTAATGTCTCACCTCATGATGTGTTCATAGCGATGCAAAAGGCAGGCCTATCAAGTCTCCAGGGAACGGGTGCAGAGATATTAGTAGATGAGGTTCGCTCAGTTATCTGTCCCTCAAAAGTATCTTCATCGAAGTGGGAAGAGATTATTCGCATTGCTCATGAAGAGGGTTTTCGCTCATCAGCGACAATTATGTACGGGTCTGTAGAGAGTGTACGCGACCGTATCACTCATTTAGAGGTTATTCGACGTATTCAAGATGATACAGGAGGATTTACCGAGATGGTACTTCTTCCATTCATTCACGAGCATACACCCCTACATAAAAAGGGACTTATTTCATTTGGCCCAACTGCATCAGAGGATCTGTTAATGACAGCAGTATCTCGTCTTTTCCTTGATAATTTTGATCATATCCAGGTTTCATTACCAAAGCTCGGGCCAAAAATGGCACAGGCTGCACTTTGTGCTGGTGCTGATGATCTTTCAGGAACGATGTATCAAGATGCTGTCACAGAGGATGCAGGGGGAGTGGCATGGTGTATGGAGCCTGATGAGATGGAATATATTGTGAATGATCTTGGCCGTACTCTAAAGGAGCGAACAACGTTTTATGAGATAATTGGGTAATATGAAAAATAAGA
>JAITWW010000114.1 GCA_031285085.1 Candidatus Methanofilum arcanum | reverse complement strand
TCTCGCGAGGAGCTGGTAGTAACTCTTGGTGGACAAACAACCACAGAAGAAGACACGCAAGATCCAGAACCACTGAGTACTGAAGACGAAGTTAACGAAGGAGATAACGTTGTCGAGATAAGTGAGATTCCTATCGAAGAACTTCCACAAAACCCAGAATCACAAACTGCTGAAGAATGGTTTGAAATTGGTCAGAATTTCCTTGAAAATAATGAGATAACAGAAGCAATTAACGCATTTGAAAATGCCATTACACTTCAACCAGACTTTGAAGAGGCGTGGTACAATATCGGACTTGCATATGAACGTATTGGTATGGCTGATAAAGCTCTTGGCGCATATGATATGGCCATGGAAATCGACCCAGGCAACTCCGAATATGAAATGCGCCAGAGCGATATGCTCGAAACGCTGAGTGATCAAGAAGAATCACTGGTTGCTGAATATACGGTTGAAGTTGATAATGCTACCATTAGTATTGGCGAACTCATTGAAGCAAGCCTCATTGAAGCAAGCAACACAGAAACAGTCGACGAAGTTCAGGAAAATCTCTTCACTACTGTGTTTGAATCTACAATCCTCGAATTCGATGATTCAGTAAATATGGAAGAGCTTCTGAAAAGCAGTCAGGAAGAAGTAAATCTGACAGATGATGAGTTCGTCCTTGCTGAAGCAGTTTTCTCAAGCGCATTCGTGAGTGAGGAAGCTATCAAAGAGTTTGAGACGCCCCCCACCCTCGAAGCGGGAGGAGAAGAGCTTCCAATAGCTCCAATAGCCCTTGCTGCAGATGAACTTCCAAGCCTGATGCGCCAGCTTGCATCTGTAGAAGTTGAGTCATATGCAGGGGCACAGAGCACGGCTCAAACTTCTGCTTCCATTGTTTCACCTTCTGCTGTCACAGTGTCAGCTGCTTCTGTCGCTTCTACCATTGTACAGAGTAGCTCGATTATCATGCAAGGATTCAGCAGTATGAGCAGTTTCTCGAGCACCCAGTTTGTATCTTCGTTTTTTTCAACCTCAACATCAACGTCAGTATCCTCAACAACCTACTCCTATTACTTCACTGATCCATATCGCACTTATTTCCAGACAGTGCCTTTGGGACCTTCGGTATCTATGAACCTCATTGCTGTTCCAGAGAACCCACGGCCTGGTGAGTATTTGACACTCGCAGGAAGCCTCCGAGACCAGTTTGGCAGACCAATTCCAAGAGCTCAGGTCAGAATTCTCAGAACTGATGAAAGAGGATTCACTGCAGTTATCGGAACTGCCAGAACTGACTTCTCAGGAAACTATCTCTTTAGAACGATCGCAATCCCAGGAGTGTACTGGTATGCTTCAGAGTATCGCCAGATGCCAAGGCTCACAACAGTTGGATATAGTAATAGTGTTCGTATCATGTGTGCTGCATATCAGAACTGGGGTGTTACATTAACTGCTATGCCAACAGGCGGCTATATTGGTGATAGACTACTGCTATATGGATTTGTAACAGTTGATGGATTCCCAGTTGGAGGTGGAGCACCAGTTGAGCTTCAGTATCAGTATGGCGGAAAATGGTATCGCATGATACAACGCCAAACAGATGCACAAGGTATCTTCGCGTATCCACTTCAGGGTACTGCCCCTGGAACAATCACGGTCAGAGCAGTATTTAGAGATCCATATGGTATGCAGAAGGAAAGCAACCCGGTTGTCCTCAATATCATGCCAATTCCAATACTCATTCCACATCCAGGAGGTCCCACGGATGCAGTCCTAACACTTTATACTCAGTCACCACGTCTCCCCTCATTTGGTTCTACTGTCGTGTATGGCTGGCTGAGCACGAGATCAGGAGCTCCTCTTGGAGGAATGCCAATTGCCATTGAAGCACAGATGCAGCAAGGTGGACCAGCAATGCGCAGCGTTGAGTACCGAACGACGCGTATAGATGGTTCATTTGATGTATTTGTTGCAGCATCTCAAGGAAGCGGTGCAATTACCGTGCAAGCTGCATTCCCAGGTTCAGGCCCCTATCCACCAGTTTCAAGTATGCCTGTTACGATCACATTTGGAGGAGGAAACCAACCAGTACCAGCTCCTACAAAAGTTCCTACGAAAACCCCTACAAAAGCACCTACCCCTACGAAAACTCCTACAAAGGCTCCTACAAAACCCCCAATTACAGCAGCTCCAACAGGCCAACAGGTGCAGATCACAACACAGTACTCACCTGCGAATCCACGGGCTGGACAGGATGTTACGGTTACAGGTATCCTGACAACACTTACCGGTCAGCCAGTATCTGGTGTATCTGTTGAAGGTTTTGCAACGGTCCAGTCAGGAATATGTCAATCAACCGCACAAAACGTGGTCACCACAAATCAAGGAGGAAACTTCAGATATGTATTCCAGCCTTCATGTGATGGAAAGGCTCAGGTTACCATTAAGTTTGCTGGAACACCACAGTACCTTCCAATTTCAACTTCATTTACCGTTCTTGTTGACAAATATCAAGCAAAGCCAACTTCAACTCCAACCAAAGGAAGTACAATGAAACCAATTCCGATGGTCTCCATCCCTTAAAAGATATCATCACTTTATTTTTTAGAGATTATATTTTTATATATTAATTCTTTTGCGCATAGCAGCCTCTCCTTTATATGCCATATTCACGAAGTAATACAGATTATCTATGGATATCAAGATCACAAAAGATACTCAAAATCTTCTGTTAGCCAGAAGAGAGGTAGAGTTCACCATTACTCATGATGGCGCAACTCCAACACGAATGAATGTTCTTGGAAAGGTTGCAGCAATGTTGAATGCAAATATGAACCAAGTCGTCCTGGATCCCTTCAAAACAGAGTTTGGAATCTCTCGTTTGAAAGGTGGTGCACGCATATATGAAACCAAAGACGCACGTGACAAGCTTGAGCCTGAGTACCTCCTCAAGCGAGGTATGCGTGAAGAGGCTCAGGATGCACCATCAAATGATACTGCGGAGGCTTAAGTATGGCAGCAAAGAAAGCAAAGGGTAGTTCTGAAAAGAAGTCTGTGAAACGCTATACATACTATACGGTATCTGGGAACACAGCAACAACGACAAAAAAGTACTGTCCAAACTGTGGACCTGGAGTTTTTCTTGGTGAGCACAAGGACCGTGTTGCCTGTGGAAAATGTGGGCACACTGAGTTTAAAGAATAAACCAGAACTCATCAGTTCTGCAATAGCACTACTTGCTGATTTATTTTTTGAAAATGGCTGAAACCGGACCAGTACTTGGGATCGAAGGCACTGCCTGGAATCTCAGCGCTTCTGTTTTTGATGATTCCCTTCTCTCCTTGGTATCGCATGCATATGCACCTCCATCTGGAGGTATTCATCCAAGAGAAGCAGCACAGCATCATGCATCCTATGCACGAGCGGTGATCTCAGAGGCCTTAGAGAAAGCAGATGTACCTATCAGTGCCGTTGCATTTTCTCAGGGGCCAGGTCTTGGACCATGTCTTCGAGTTGTTGCAACCGCTGCACGAGCTCTTGCAGTATCAAAAAAGATTCCACTCATCGGGGTAAATCATTGCATCGCTCATATTGAGATTGGAAGGTTTGCATCTGGATTTGAAGATCCAATTGTCTTGTATGCAAGTGGTGCAAATACGCAAGTTCTTGGGTATCTCAATGGAAGGTACCGCATTTTCGGCGAAACACTTGATATTGGGATTGGAAATGCTTTGGACAAGTTTGCACGCAGTAAGAATCTCGCTCATCCAGGTGGGCCAAAGGTCGAGCTCCATGCCAAAGGCGGAAGGTACATTCCACTTCCATATACCGTGAAAGGGATGGATCTTGCGTTTTCAGGGCTTATGAGCGCTGCAAAGGATGCCAAAGGATCTCTTGAAGATGTCTGTTATAGTTTTCAGGAGACTGCATTTGCAATGTGCACAGAGGTCTCAGAGCGTGCGCTTGCACAGACAAATAAGGATGAGCTCATTCTTGTTGGTGGTGTTGGTGCAAATAAGCGTCTGCAAGAGATGCTCCATGTGATGTGTGAAGAACGAGGAGCTTCCTGCTTTGCTCCTGAGATGAAGTACCTTGGAGATAACGGTGCAATGATTGCATATACTGGGCGTCTGATGCAAGAGGCAGGAATGACTCTTTCTGTTGAAGATTCAGTTGTCAGGCCAGGGTTTCGAGCAGATCAGGCAGAGGTTCCATGGAGAAAGGAAGGAAAGGAGAGAGAGTCAGAAAGCCAAGCTCCCTGTGCTCAGTGCAATGATGTGTCATCAAAGCGTGGAGCTGAAGCACTTGTCACCGAAGGGGTAAACGCCTATGGCATGCCAGTAATTACAAAAAAGCGGGTGCCAAAGCGGTACCGCATCAATTCTCTTGATGAACATCTCATTTTAGATCGCACAAAAACCGAGGCTCGTCTTCTTTCTGAGGCAAGAAGGGCTGGTGTACGAACGCCGGTGCTTTCAGATGTGAGTGAGACCACCCTTGAGATGGAACAGATTTTTGGTTCACTTCTCAAGGAGGCATTATGTACGGAGCATCTCTTTGAAGCAGGAAGGGTTATTGGAAAACTTCACCGTGCAGGGATCGTGCATGGCGATCTTACAACCTGTAATATGATTGTAGAGAGGCGCACGAAGAATGCCGATGATGAGAATAGCTCACCTTCCATCGCTCTGATTGATTTTGGTCTTGCACATATGACAACGGAGCTTGAGCCACGAGGAGTTGATCTTCATGTCCTGTTTCAGATCCTAAGCAGTACTTCTGCAGAGCATGAGTCATTAAAATCTGCATTTTGTGCAGGGTATACCAAGACAGCACCAGATGCTATCCTTGCTATTGCCCGTGAAGAGGAGATCTGTGAGCGAGGGAGATACCTGTAGAAGAGAGGGGAGATGATACGGTGATTTCAGTTGTTACAGGTAATGAGCATAAGTTTTGTGAGATCAAGGCGATTCTGTCAGATATTGGGGAGGTTTTCCAAGTTGATCTTTTCTGCCCTGAGATTCAACATGCTGATATTGGTATTATCTCACAGGAGAAAGCAAGGTATGCGTATTCTATCCTAAAACAGCCTCTCATTACAGATGATACTGGTCTCTTTATACCATCTCTTCAAGGATTTCCTGGCCCATATGCGGCATTTGTACATGATACCATTGGAAACTCAGGGATTCTTCGCCTTCTTGAAGGAGCCTCTGATGCGAATCGGTCTGCATGGTTTGAGACTGCAATTGCATATGCAGATGAGTCTGGTGTCATGGTATTTCGTGGGCGTATTGATGGTACTATTGCCTATGAGCCAAGAGGAGATCATGGATTTGGCTATGATCCCATCTTTGAAGTTGATGGTATGACTCTTGCAGAGATGGAGAGTTCACAAAAGAACGAACTTTCTCATCGAGCACGAGGTGTTATGCAGTTTCATGATTGGTTTATAAACAGAGAAAAAGACACATAATCGTTAAATAAGTTACGAACATTGTACTATAGATACGAGGAGATATTTATAATGGCTCGATTTCCAGAAGCTGAGGCACGTTTATTACATGTGAAAATCTGTATGCGTTGTAACGCCCGAAACCCGGTGCGTGGGACTACATGCAGAAAATGTGGATACAAGTTCCTTCGGCTTAAAAATAAAGATAGAAAGGCATAATTATTTGATCATTTCTTTTTTTGGGTATTGTTAGTAGATGTGTGCAGTGTGTAGTGAGTGCTGTGTTGTACTATTCGCATAAGAGTTGAGTAGTATCACGAACCACTGACTGGCCGTATCGGTCAGTTTTTTTCAACCATTTCCAGTAAACCATGTTTTTGTGTAATCAGGCTGGTCAGTTAGAGTAGAAGCCGCCGCTTCAGACGTTCGTCGTCAAGTGTGAAGTCTTTGAGGATGTATTCGTTTAGTCGCTGTCACCAACTGGTGGAACCTGATCGCCCGCTTGGAGTTCGCCCGGTACCCAACCAAGATAACCATATAGGAGTTCATAATTTTGTGCGGAATTCAGGCTGTAAGAAAACGATTAACCCGATCGTGGCTGATGGAAGCACCAGTGGATGACAAGCCGTCAGGGGTGCATTCCAATTTTTGGGGTAGAGAAAACAGAGAATGTTTTGTGTTTTGAAAAGTCCTAACTATAAAATTTAAGAAATAAATATAAAATAAATCTAACGGCGAAGCAGATCTCCA
>JAITWW010000042.1 GCA_031285085.1 Candidatus Methanofilum arcanum | reverse complement strand
AAAAGGAGTCTCGGCGTTTTCATCCTCATATTACCATTGCACGTATCAAACAGGCTTCCCCAGATCTTTTCACCTTGGTTGATTCGTATCGTCATTCATGTTCATGTACTTTTGATGTCTCTTCTTTTGTGCTGAAAAAAAGTGTTTTAACACCAAATGGACCTATCTACTCTGATATCTCGGAAGTGGTTTTGCGTGGTTGATCTTGATGTGTGTGCCGCAATTCATGCAGAGGTGCTTGCCTCTCTTCGCCCTTGTGCTGAGGAAGTTTTGCGTCTGAAAGTGGTATCTTCGAAGATTATTGCAGCGGTGGAGGAGCATGGTGTCCCTGCGATGCTTGTTGGTTCTGTTGCGAGAGGGACATGGATCTCTGGTGATCGGGATCTCGATATTTTCATGCTGTTTCCCCCTGATCTAACGCGAGAGGAGCTTGAGGTGCAGGGTATGTCTCTTGCACGCTTGGTTGCTGCACGTTTTTCAGCAAAAGGGGTTGAGAAGTACGCAGAGCATCCATATCTTCATATGATATATCCTGATGGAGAGATTTCTCTTCATATTGATCTTGTGCCATGTTATGCTGTCGAGTCAGCGTCATGTATTTTGAGTGCAGTTGATAGGACTCCGTTTCATACCAGGTATATGCAAGAACGAATTGGTCCTTATACAGATGATGTCCTGCTTTTTAAGCAGTTTACAAAGTCTGCTGGGGTGTATGGCTCTGATCTAATGACAGAGGGTTTTTCTGGGTATCTGTGTGAGGTTTTAATTCTTGCATATCAGGGGTTCTTCAATCTCCTTCAAAGTATTGTTACGTGGAAGCCTGGGTTTGTGCTTGATATCGAGAGTCACCAGGCAGAGGAGTTTGGTGCTCCGTTGGTAGTTATTGATCCGGTGGATCCACGAAGAAATGTCTCTGCATCTGTTTCCTTATCAAAACTTTTTGCATGTATTGAGTATGCTGCTGGGTATCTGAAGGATCCATCACCTTTGTTTTTCTCATTGCATTCTGTTCCTCTGCTTTCACGTGACGAGGTTGTGATGCAGTGTTCCAAGCGTGGTACTGCACTCTGGTGTATGGTGTTTTCTACCCCTCCTGGTCCTGCTGATACGATTGTGCCCCAGCTTCGAAAGAGTTCTGAGTCACTTGTGCAGCTTTTTGTGCGTCATGATTTCCGTCCGGTGCGGTGGGATGTGTGGATGGGAGAGGAGAGGTGTATGCTTCTCTTTGAGTTTATGGAGGGTGTTATTCCTTCGTATCGTCGTCATATAGGCCCTCCAATCTCTGCATGGGAGCATGCAGAACGTTTTTTGAAGATGTACCAAGAGCCTTTCAGTTGTTTATCTGGTCCATATATCCAGGATGGGAGGTATGTTGTTGAGCTTGTGCGAAGGTACTGCTCTGTTTCTGATTTGATTTTGTCTCAGGAGGTCTTTTCAGTTGCACTTGGCAAGCAGGTTCGTGTATCACTTCGTGAGGGTTTTTCGCTTGTCTCTCCTGGTGAGGCCTATGCTCCTGATTGTGCAGCGTTTTTGTCGGCGTACCTGCAGTATTCTTCTCCACTGATTCGTTTACATCGTGAGAGAGGGGTGTGATCTGGGTGTTTTCTTTTATAATTTAACATCGTGTAGACTCTGTTGCCAACGAGTGTCTCAATACGGGTGCTCTATCGTTTGTTCTTTGGCATAGCTGGAGATGGAAAGCCAAGATTTTTTCCTTTTTTTGACAAAAAGTGACAAATTATGCAATATGTCAGAGATATCATATGAGTTTGAACTATAATGTTAATAACTCTTTACAATTGCGCTCTTTATCACATTGACTGAGAAAAACTATGAATGCATAAAGATTAGAATATGTAACTTATTAGAAAACATTCTTTACACCAACTGCTATTTATGCCACTCATGTGATGTTGATATGCAGCTGATCAGCAGAGGAGAAGACATAGTTACAAGGCTTTTCCAGGGTCACAAAGGAAAGCACCTTATGGTGATGCAGTGTATTCAAAAATATGCTGAAATATGAGTCATTTCACCGATTGTTTCCTGAAAAACTCAAAAGATCTGATCATGTCAAAGAGAGGATACAATATGACTCCATATGATGCAATACGAGATGGGATGAAAATACCGTTCAAAGAAGAAATACTATCCAAAGAAGAATATCTTCCATATACCCATCATACTACCACAATAGAGGAGATCTCAAAGATACTCCATACAATGCAGCCGATAAGTCTTGAAGGGATGACGGAGGCAGCACTTATGAGCAGAAAAGAACTCAAGTACCTCTTATATGAAGAACGGGCAAAAGAGCTCATTATACATCTATCAGAGTGGGCCTATGTATTAGAGATCGAAGGAACTCGCATAGGTTCATATGAATCAGTATATTTTGACACCGATGGGTTCACCACTTATCTGCATCATCATAATGGTCGAAGAAAGCGACATAAACTGAGAGCACGCAGGTATGTTGTATCTGATCTCTCCTTTTTAGAGATAAAAGAAAAAGTCAAGAAAAATAATAGTAAAAAAGTTCGAATACAGACAGATCATCTGTTAACCAAGCTTGGTTCTGGAGTAAAAGAGTTCATCTCCTCCAATAGCCCATATGACCCAGATCTTTTTGAAGCAAAGCTCTTCAACACATACAAGCGAGTGACCCTCGTTACACCTGATTTTTCACAGAGGATTACACTGGATTTTGATCTTGCATATGAACGGGATGGAGTCTGTATTCAATTCCCAAACGTCGTCATTGTAGAGGTAAAAACAGATGAGCAGAGTTATTTGGCTTGTAAAAAATTCATGCGTCAGTTACACCTTCATTCGACTACATTTTCAAAATACTGTATTGGGATCTCACTTATGTACCCGGCGGTGAAGAAAAATCAGTTTAAGCAGAAGTTGAGGAGGCTCATGGACATGACGCAGCGGAGAATTTTAGTATGTTAGAGAGTTTTAGTGTGTTCATGAGCATGTTAAGTCAGTCACTGACCTTAAGCCAGTCACTGATCATATGTGCAGGGGCTCTCGTCAATCTCGTCAGTGCTCTTATCATTATAAGAGGAATCTACTATCAAAAAGAGAAGGATTACAACTTTATATTCACGTTCATTGTATTCAATTCCATAATTTACTTCATAATGGGGTTGTTCACCAGTACTGAACTCTCCATTGGAGTAGGGTTTGGTATGTTTGCACTGTTTTCCGTGCTTCGATACCGCACAGAGACGGTTCCAATACGGGAAATGACATATCTGTTTGTGATGGTTGCACTCCCTGTCATAAATGCAATTTACTTTAGAGAAGGAGCATATGAAAACCTGGTTCTTGTAAATTGTATTATAATTGGAATCATGTGGTTTATGGAGATGGGATGGGGATTTTCTTATGAAGTACAACAGCATGTCACATATGACCGCATTGACCTGATTCATCCGTCACGAAGAGATGAACTATATGCAGATCTCAGCTTAAGGGTTGGAAATGAGATCATAAGGTGTGACATCGTCCGTATTGATTATTTGCGTGATGTAGCAGAGTTGAATATTAAATATAAAGAAAAAAATGAGAGATTGAAAACGGTAGATAATGAAGTGAGCGAGGTGGTCAGATGAATTGGAAAATAATAATAAATATAGGAATTCTTCTTATCACCGGAGTGAGTGGGGTAATTGGTGATTCCTTAGATGGTTCCTTAGATAACAGCACAGCAGATAGTATGTGGTCAGAGTTTCCCAATTACGAGATGATATTTCCCGATGATGCCGTGCAGGAGATCTTGATAACCATCACACCAGAGAACTGGCAGCTGATGCAGGATGATCTGCATGAAAAATATGGAGGGGAGAGAGGAGGGATGATGCAACCTCCTGCAGATTTACAGATAGGTAACCTCAGGGAAGGAGAAGCAAGAAGAGTGCATGTAGGTGGTGGGTTCATGATGAACCAGGAGGATCCTATCTATGTAGAGGCATCTGTTACGTACAATAACAAGACCTGGAATCATACTGGTGTTAGATATAAGGGATTTAGCTCACTGCAGGGTGCAGTGAGAGAGGACTCAGGAAAGATTTCTCTCAAACTCAAGATGGATTACTATAAAAAAGAGTATCCTGAGACAAAGGGTCAGACATTATATGGGTTTGAAGAGCTGAATTTGCAATCAAACTATGGAGATAAGTCTCTGATCCGTGATAAGATTGTGCCGGAGATTTTCCAAGATGCAGGAGTCGTAGCACCTGAGACTGCATTCTATCGTGTCTATATTGATTATGGAGAAGGGCCACAGTATTTTGGTTTGTATACCATGATTGAAGCGGTTGAAGATACCGTTATTGCGACACAATTTTCTGATGACTCTGGAAATCTGTACAAGCCAGAATCAATGGGGGGTCTGAGACAGGGGTTCAATGAGTCAGGAGATCTGCAAGCTTCACCTGATACACAAAAAGGCTCAACGTTTGCAAAAGGGACGCTGGATCTTGAGTCATTTAATAAGAGAACAAATGAAAAAGCAGCAGATTACTCAGATATAGAGGCATTGTACGAGGTATTACATTCTGACGAACGTCATACTGATCCAGAAGCATGGAGAGCGGAGCTTGAATCTGTGTTTTATGTTGACGAGTTTATTCGCTGGCTTGCGACAAATACCCTGATTCAGAATGGTGATACCTATGGGGGAAACAACCGAAACTACTATCTTTACAATGATCCAGAGAGTGGGACATTTTTCTGGATTCCCTGGGACAATAACTTTGCAATGATGCAAGGTATGGGTGTACGTGCCTTCGCATTCAATGGTACAGATCAACCCCCCAGAATGGAACAAGGCGGATTTCAGCCACCAGGATTTCCAGAGGTGGGTGATAGGTTCCCTCCTCAAGAAGGGATGTTTGAGAGAGACGGAGGTTTTGGTATGGGGGGTCTTTCACTGAACATGGAAGGGGTAGGTGATAATTGGCCACTGATCTCTTTTTTGATGGGAGATCCAACCTATAAAGCACTGTACAATCAATATCTTGAAGAGGTAGCAACTGAGGTATTTTACCCTGAGGCAATGATCAAGAAGTACATGCACTACCATGATCTCATTGAACCATATGTTGTTGGAGAGAATGGAGAGCGGGAAGGATATTCATCTCTACAAAGTGACGCTGATTTCGACGCAGCATTTGAAGAACTTACCACACATGTACAGGAACGATATGATGCAGCAATGGAGTACCTGAAAACCGTTGCATAAGTAACA
>JAITWW010000122.1 GCA_031285085.1 Candidatus Methanofilum arcanum | reverse complement strand
TAGCAAAATAAGCATTGTCGCAAAACAAGCAGTTATATTTAGAGGGGTGGTGATGTATGAAACACCAAAATAAAAAAGATGAAGCTCTCTCCCCAATTGTGGCATTTTTGCTTCTCCTTATGGTTGTTGTCTCGTTTATCTCTTTGCTGAATGCAATTTATATTCCCTCTCTAAAGCAGGAAGATGAAATAAGACATCTTCAGTCAGTTCAGGAAATGTTTTCTTCTCTTACCGGAGATATCAGTCAGATGGCACAGTTTCAAAAAGATATCTCCTTTCAAAAGCGCATGCAGCTTGGAGGTGGCGCTGCTCTTTTCTCACCGATAACATCTTCTGGAACGCTTCAGCTTGAGCAGAAAAATCTTCTGAAGTTGGTTATAACAGATGGGGCTGACGCTCTTTCTCCGGGAGAAGAAATTGAACCGATTCCAATCACCACAGTTAAGATATCGTACCAGCCCATTGGAAACTTCTGGGTAGACCAAGGTTATACATGGGAACGTGGTCTTGTATCCGTGACAAAGCCATCAAAAAGCACGTGGCTTGAGTATATTAAAAACGCCGATGCAGAAAAAGCAGAGGAATTTTTCTTAAAGACGGTATTTACCCCACACGCCATGACAAATACTACAATATCCATCTATACTTTTACTGCTGATCCTGACTCTCTCTTTCGCAGTGGAAATGGTATGAGTGGGATTGATATATTCATAACAAAAAAAGAGGAGAAAATCTTTGATGTTCTCAAAGTTGAATTACAGCAAGATGTCCCTGATCCGGATGCAGAGAAGCTACGAAATATGCTGCAAAATATAATAGATGCATGGAAAGAACCTGTCTATGGTGAAGGTGGATCAACAAATGTGATAATAGAAATATATGATATTAGAATGCGAGTTGTGTAACGAAACCTCACTCTTTTTTTGTTATTTTACAAGCTTACCTCCTTGAACCTGAAAATCTCCCACTTATCCTTCGTGCTGTTCAAAGTTGGTCTTCTGTGTATCAAACATACTTTCTTTGCTATGAAGAGCGAAAAATACGTATAATATTAAATTTATGCAGATATCCGACGATGAACTGATATCCTATCTCTCAAAGCTAGAGATAAGTGCCTTATTTCTTCTTAGCGGAGCAAATGCTGCTCCTATTCCTAATGAAACTGCATATCAAAAAGAGCTTTTTTTTATCGCAAATAATGATGAAGAATTATGTGATGATGCTGATTTTGAGCCCTATTATTATGGTCCATATAGCGAGCCTGCCAAAATAGCACTGGAACATCTTATTTCATATGGTCTTGGAGAAAAGAAGGGTAACTCCTATTATATCACAGCATATGGAAAAAAGATTGTTCAACTGCTCAAAAATAAAAATCTTAATGCTGATCTAGAAATATTCGATGAAATCAAAGATTTTCTCAATGATCTAACACATCATGAGAGAATACTTGTTACCTATGTTATAAATCCTGATTATACTACGGAATCGCAGATACGTAATAAAATCCTTTCAGAGAGAGTTCAGCTTGCCCACAACATGTATCAGAAAGGCAAAGTCGGTCTTGAAATGGCGGCTCATCTTGCAGGTATCTCCATGGAAAATCTTCTTGATAAAATACGAAAAAATAGGCATTTGGCATGAAAAGTTCCACTAACCCCAAAAAGCATACATGACAGTTCTTCCCTCTCCAACCCCCCCTCCTGTTGCCCTCACCATTGCAGGTTCTGATCCATCAGGAGGAGCTGGTATTCAACGAGATCTCTGTACATTTCACTCATTGTACTGTATCGGAACAAGTGTCATTACTGCACTTACAGCCCAGAATAGCAAGGAGGTAACAGGAGTTTACCCTGTCTCTACAGAATGCATCGAGGCACAGATAGAGACCCTGCTTCTTGATCTCTATCCACATGCTGCAAAAACTGGGATGTTGTACTCCCATGAATGTATCTGTGCAGTACATGACCATCTCCCACAAGACATTCCATTAGTTGTTGATCCGGTAATGGTCTCAACATCAGGGCATACCCTTCTTGACCTGGATAGTATCAATACACTCATTGATCTCCTTGTGCCTCGTGCATTGATTATCACACCAAACCTCCCTGAGGCTGAGCTACTAAGCGGTGTAAAGATATCAACAAACGAGACCATCCACCAAGCAGGTGCTGCTCTGTTGGAGCTTGGTGTTCCTTATGTACTTGTGAAAGGCGGACATAACAGATCAGATAAAACTCACTCTGTAGATCTTCTCTTCTCAAAAGAGGGAGTTATTTCGTTCATAAAAAAGAGGTTTCCCTATGATGTGCATGGCACTGGATGTCTTTTATCTGCAGCGATTGCGGCGTATCTGGCTCATGGAGCTGGAGTAACACAGGCTTGTGAGCAGGCAAAAGAGTTCAGTGCTGAAGCAATAGCAAATGCAGTATCTGGGTCCTGTGGAACACAGATGCCAGGGTCATGGAGTGATGATTTTAAAATAAAATTGTAATATAAAAATTATTTGATGAGTAGCTTATTCATCATCAAACACAATCTCATCGTCATCATTTTCTTTCTCATCCTCAGGCGATGCTGCACTGATGGCAAGCTGAAACATCCAGTCCAAGAGGAGGGTGCATTCCTCTACATTACATTCAAGCTCACATGCAATACATGGAATCAGATCAGTCCCAGCTAATAAAAGATTCGGATCAACTGGACCACGACATGCGATGAGTCGATATGTTTTGATACCATCCTGACGATGCTCAATCCTCTCAACTCGGTTCATGTCAAGAAGTTTTTTGACAATCCTTGAGCATTTACGACTATCAACACCTAAAACCTTCCAAAGTTCACTTTGGAGAACTCCATTTTCAGATGCAGAGATAACTGCTATCGCTTGTTGTTCCAGTTCGGTCATGTATAGTACTCTATGCCGCAGGGGCGATTGAGAGAATATTATTTCCTCTAATTATGAGGGAATTATGTAATTTGTCTGCTTCTCCAGGAATACACTCGATTGCCTCTTCAATATGAACATTCATATATTCATCAACTGCAACGAGCTTACCGACAAATGTTCTCCGCTCATCTTTGATTTCAACGTTTATTTTAGTCTCAACAAGGGAGAATACCTTCTTGATTGGAAGAACAATGCTGCTAACCATTCTTCTTTACATAACAACTGCACCACGGTTAAACCTATCCCTCATGTACATAATCAATGACCTCTTCTCTTGCGAGACAGCGTAGACATGAAGTCAACCAACTTGAATTCTTGCCGAGATAAAGCGTAAGTTCACGCCACGTGTGGTACATGTCCTTTTACATCTTACCAAACACCAACGCGACGATCATATGTGCTTCTATCTGGCCTACTCGCACCTGCATATGCATATACTCTTTTGATCATCAGTGCAGGCTCAAACTTTCCAACCTTTTTACATACTGATCCGTTTCGGAGTTTGATATGATGGATCTTAAACTTCATGCCACTAATTTCATACTGTTCTCCCACATAAAAACGTGTAGTTCCTTCACACACATGATATAATGGAATCGTTTTATGCCCCTTATGCACTGAAAAACGAACAACAACCTCATCAATAGATCGTGTCCACAGAGTATCTATCTCATCTGCCTGCGCTGCACTCACCCTCTTTGGCCCACATTCTATTGCCATGATCTCAACACCGAATGCATGCTCATCATCACACTCTGCAACAATATGATCACCAACAACAACTCGCTCAGTGCAGTACATCTCACTTCGACAGACAAATGATTCATTTTCTCTGCTTACAATCGTTTTAACAGAAGAGGTAGCTGGTTCTTTTGGTTTTTGAAGGGTTTGCACCCGACCACACTCCATACACTGCACAACGAGATTATAATCACCACGAAGTATCTCATGCTCAGTAATACTCTCACATGCCGGGCATTCTACATCTATACTATCCATGAGCAGTACTGTGTTTTCGTGTTGTATATAATATATTCATAACAAGAGGGGAGAGATTACTTCAAACAGATTCATCTCTATGTAAAGTGATATTTCGGGATGATGCGTATCTGTGAAGAGATAGATGCAAAAGGTCACCCTCTCGTATCAGCAACTCATAAGACAACATTTGAGATTACAAAAGAGCCTCATCTTACAGCAGCAGGAGATTGCATTATAGGAGTTGCAGCAAGCAAAGGAATATCAGATCTTAGCAATGAGTTTCAATCAAGTTTAGCACATGATGATGCGATACTAAAGACAACGCTGATATGTGAAGAGTATGAGGTTGTCGTAATGTCTCAGGGGTCTTCACAGCTGTCCTTTACTCATGCAACGGATCTTGTATGGAGAAGGAGCAGATTTGTATGTGAACGTACCATTGGTATTCAGTCAGATATGACAGCACTTCTCCTTCCCCGTGATCTCATCTCTGCATTGAAGCAAGGAGCAAGACTATCTATTTCTCTGGAGGTTGTGCAGCAATAAGCTACGAAGAACATTTATTATCCTGCATATCACAAAATCATATGGAGAATTATTATGGATAAATTAGGACTTGGTATGCTTATTGTTGGAATCATCTGTATTCTTGCTGGTGTATATGGAATCTACTACTTCTGGGATGCATGTATTGAGTTTATAAAAGGCGGCATTGGACTTGCATTTCTTGGCGCAGGCTGTGGACTTGCATTTCTTGGTGCCATTCTTGTGAAGGATGAGTGCTAAGCTCTTGAGCACTACCACCACTAAAGGCACAAGAGATATCTACATAACTGACAGTTTTTAGACATGAATTTTGCAATGAAAGACTATTACAAAATTTTGAACATTACCCGCGATGCCGATGAAAAAGCCATCCGCAAAGCGTATCATGGACTTGCAAAGATCTATCATCCAGATGTTTCAAACCTTCCAGATGCAGAAGAACGATTTAAAGCAATTAATGAAGCATATTCTGTGTTGAGTGATCCTACCAAGCGAGCAGCATATGATGCTGGAACCTATAACCCCACAGGAGGACAAACAGCACAAGGGTATACATACCACTCAGGATCAAAAGAGCATGGGACATATTCCTATACATATACCTATACAACAGGTTCTGCTCCTCAAGGTTATGTATATTATAAGACATTTGGATTAGGACCAGTGATCGCGATCATTTTGTCGTTTTTTGTTCCTGGGGCAGGTCAACTCTATAAAGGCCATTTTCTGAAATGTTTTCTCTTTCTTTTCGGCATCGGGATCTGTGTTTCTCTTATAACTGGATATATTACCTTTCTCCTCGCTATTGGTCTAGGTATCCTGCTATGGCTCGTAAATATGGGTGATGTTATTTTTACACCTATGAATAGCAAGAGAAACCCATTTATTGCCGCAATTTTATCTCTTATCCCAGGCCTTGGACAGTTTTACACCGTGCAGGCTGTAAAAGGAATCGTTCTTTTACTGTCCACAGCACTTTTCCTTGCACTATCTACATTTATGCCACTTTTTGGAGCTCTTGTTCTTGTGTTAATCTTTTACAGTATCTATGATGCATGGCAAGCGGCAGAACAGCTGAATACCGGATGGTAGTGCTGCTTTTCCTCTTTTTTGGTTCTAAAAAATTAACTTCAAAAAAATAATAATAGAGAGACAATGAAAGTCTCTATTGAGTTTTAAAAAGTAAGATCAGAGAAGACTTCTATAGAACCAAATTTTGTGTACATATATCCAGATTGAGGTGTCCAAGCTAAAAGCCAATCCTCCTCATTGGTATGGGCATATCCTTTTTGTATAGCAGCTGTGCTCGCCCTTGATTCCACGAGCACTGCAAATGCCTGCATGAGCTGCTCGGTGGTAGCAAACATATGAGTGAAGATATAGAGGACTTCGTTCCCACCACTTGCTGTGATTGTGACATATCCTGCCTCATAAGTCAAGGTGACATCAGTGCCACTATACAACTCATAATCACCATGTCTAATTCCTCGTATTTCCTCTCCATACACTCCAGATATGCAAGATAGCAGTACCAGTATTATGAGTATTATTTCTCGTATTCTCGTCATCAAAACTCCTTTTTATCTTGATACATGACAGTACTTTTATATTTTAGATCTATGACATAATATGATTTTGTTTTGCGGTTGTGTTGTATAAATCCTCAAAACGAGTTTCATTTTTTTATATATTAATGATAAAATAAGATAAGAGAGAACTCAAAACTGTCACATGTGAAAAATCATTTTATCCTTCGCACAGAATGTCGATAAATACGGCATCTACCCATCCAGATCCAGATAAAACAATTTCCTGAAATGATCAGGACGGTACCTGCTTTTAGAGTCACGAAGCCCAGGAACACCCATATCACTCTCTCTATCAATGAATTCGTACTGCCCTTCCATTCGAATAGCAAGGGCATTTACGAGGTCTTTATAGATTCCATCGGTTTCGTGCAACCCTTTTTCATAGTGCACCACAAGCGTACCAGGGCTTAATTCTTCATACACAGATAGCCCAATAATTGGTCCACGTACTCCTGAGCGAATGAGAATACCTGATAGCTGAAGTGCATCAAAATACTTCAGTGCCGTGTGAAGTGCAATGCTCTCATGCTTTAAGATCTCATATTTGTCGCATTCATGCCATTCACACCACTTCTGTAAAAATTCAAGAATTTCATGCATGTTCTCAGCAGAAACGTCTTCAATGAAGGGGTTTGTGGTACGATGAAACTTATGAAGCTGCTTTCGAATCGTGAGAAAATCCTTTCCAGGAAGCTTTGCAAGCATCTCTGTGCGGTATACATAATCAAAGAAGTTTCGATCCTCGCGAAATACAAGGTGGGGGTATAATACCTGGTATGCTTCGATCTGATCCTCTTCAAATAAGAGAAGTGGCTGAGCATGACCTGTTGCACATGCCAGATCCATGACATCTCGCAGAACAGAATCATCAGAAGCACCAATTGGAGCTCGATATATAGTATGCCCATTTACCGTCGTTCGAGCAAGAATATTTCCACGGGTAAAGAGTACTTCTGTTTGTGCATAGCGTTTCCAGCAAAATAAAGTTGCAAATGAACTTTCAGAATGAGTTATTGGATGACCTTTGTAGATCTCTTGAAAAATATCTCGATCTCGTATGGTAATAGGTCTGAAATCATGTGAGTTGATCGTCATGTGAATATTCCTGAAGAAGACAGATACGTTGTGGAATGGCCTTCCAACCGCAAGATGAATAAAAGCTGAAAGTGCCTGGTTGTGCCATCAGCATGACGCAAGAAATACCAAGGTTTTTTATATATGTCGTCAAATGTGAGAGCAATGCAGAACCAATCCCCATTCCTCTCATTATGGGAAGTACTGCAAGATCTTGGATATATGCAACAGACACACCATCAGAAAGCGCCCGTCCCATACCAACAATCTGTCCGTCTGCATCCTGTGCAGTGAAAAAGCAAAAGCTATTTTCAACAAGCTTTGGGATACCCATGGCATCATATTCTTCTTTCCACCATCCAGCACTTACGTATACCTCTATGATATCACTGATTTGTCTTTCAGTACAGTTCATAAGGCGGAAAAAGGAAATTGGCATACTTTTTCTTACATCTATTGCCACAACAGATATCTCAGTTATTGCCTTATCAATATGATACGAAGATATAAAAAGGGGAGCCTGAAATGGGCCCACAAGAAAATCACAACATATGAAAACAAATGAAGTATGAGTATGTTTTTTGCATACCTCACTCAGTCTTTTTTTTCATCTGCATTTGTTTTCGATAATGCTGCTTTAGCGTATCAATATGTACAAGTTTATCCATCCCTTTTCCATAAAGACAGATACCTCTTTTGTCGATGGCAACAATATCATACATAGGAAGAAGAGCTTCTGGGATCTTTTGAGTTGGAATTTTTTGCATATCAGTGAACTTTTCAATCTTGATTTGAAAATGCTTCACAAGCAATTTTTGTATATTCACAATCCATCCCCGAAGCTCTCTACAATCCTCCATATTCCAGGTATGAACTCTTTTCTCAAGCTCTGCTATCTCTTCAATGACATCAACACCACTCGCTCTCATATGACTCGGAGTTACTTCTGCGAGTTGCATCATTGTTACCTGAGAAGATCCATCATTATACATATATAAATTTAGACACCTTTCAAAAAATTTAAACACGGATATTTGTCTTTGTTTGGTATCTGATCCATATCCATGATATCGCATCTATCCAGCGATATATCCACTTGGTTTAATAATATCTGTAACAGTTGCCTGGGTCAGCGTGCAACATGCAGGGGCAGTTCGGATCTTGGCAGTAGAGATGAACTTCACTTTCATGCGTGCAGTGACACGTTCCCGTTCGCAAATATGGCTTCCACCCCCCTCTACAAGATGCTTCATTGAGATAGTAACTGAGATAAGATGAACAATGATACCTGAGTCTCCAGTTGCAATATCTTCACAGTCAATTGATGTCAAGAAAATATCTGTATCAACGCTAGCATGGGAAAGAGAGATGATATTATGTGCGCTGGTGAGCTCCACCGTCCGAGGCATTCCTCGTTTTAGTTCTTCTATCGTTCCTTTTGAAATTCCAGTTAATGTAATACACTTCATATCACTCACCCATACATGGGAAGAACTTCACGCTTCTGCATGTCATCAGTATTGTGTTGAGATACTTCCTCAGCAAGATCATGCATCTGCGACTCTATACTTTCTGCCTGTTCATGAAGGGCTGATAGATCTATATCCAAGGAAAAATATGTGTTTAACACAGAAAGAGCAGATACAGAAGCCCGAGGATCAGGAGCATTGATTGTTTCTGCTAAAAGGCCGATCCCAGGAATTTTGTTGATTTTTGCCTCGATGAGAATACTTCCTGCAATTCCAGATATATTTCCAATAGGAAGGGGAATGCAGGATTTTGGCAGTCTTTCGAGCAATTCTTTTTCAGTTACCGTAGAAAATATCCGGGTTTCTGTGTCATTTGTTATAATTCCTGCAATTACAATAATCTCCTGAATAGAGATTGAGGTAAACCATTGAACAAGGGTGTTTGCAATTTCATAACAAATTTCTGGTTGAATGGGAATGTCTGCCAAAATTGCAACAAACTTGTCCTTTGCATATATCCTCACAGGTACTGAGATGACTCCATTTGACATTAAAGCCATTGGTGGGAAAAATTTGCTTGTAATATATCCAATCTGCTTAAACTCCAAAGCATCTATCAGGTAGGCGACGGAGATACTCCCAACAAGGCCACTTCCTGGAAAGCCAATGATGACAGTACTTCCTGGAGATGGCACCTCCTCAGCCTGGATGAAAACACCAGATTCTGGCTGCAATACAGCAGGATTCATAATGTGTATATCTGCTTTTGTGAGGTAAATACTGCTCGGTTTGTAACATTCATGGATTACATCGATCTATAAGCACAAGACATGGAAAGTCGGACCTCATGCAGAAGAGAGGCACCAACTCCCTATGCGCTCAGTATGATGCCTATACATGAAAGCTCTAAAATGAGAAAAAAGCCATTTACGCTTAGTGAGTGAGAGGAGTAAGCCCCCTTCTGTTCTTGCGGCATTCAGCTACTGCGTCAAACCCGAAGATGCATTGGGTTACATATATTCTTCTGTTCTGACTTGCATCCGCAGGGATTCACCGTTCCATCGTCATTTCCTGAACATTGCTCAGCATGCATCATTGCTCCCAGGAGGACGTATCGTTTCTGTGCCATTGCCATGACTCTCGCCATCCACAAGTGAATGTGGCTGCGTACCCAATTGATGGGGGGACTTTCCTCAGTAGTTCGTCAAAAGTAGACAACTCCCGTTAGCCGCTCTCTCTCTCTCCCTATGATATGGGGAGGGAGAGGAGATAAGATCTTTTAAAGGCCTACCTATAAGCCACAAACACAAACATAACAAGACACAAAATGACAGTTTATATTGCAATAGATGATACAGATTCTCCTGAATCTCGAGGTACAGGAAGAGTTGCCCGTGAAATTGCACGCGTCCTCTCAGAAAAGTGGTCTGTGTTTGGCATTACACGACATCAGCTCTATGTTCATCCAGATATTTTATATACCTCACACAATAGTTGTGCTGTCATTCATGTAAATGGATGTGGAAAAGAAGCAGAAAATGCATTGTTTTCAATTGCTGAGGAGATAATGTTATCAGATTTCATTGAGGGAAGTGATCCTGGCCTCTGTGTAGCAGAAAGATCACAGGTGACACCCGCGCTCATTGCATATGGAAGAGATGCACAGACTCAGGTGCTAGATCAAGAACGAGCACGAACTCTGGCGAAAAATGGAAAAATTCGTCTCAAAGGTCTTGGAGGAACTGAGGATGGAGTTATTGGCGCTCTTGCTGGTATTGCACTTGCAGCGAGAGGAGATGATGGAAGATATATCTCTGTTGGACGTATTCGCAGTCTAACAGGTCCTGTTACGGTAGAGGAAGTCCTACGTGCAGGTGTTGATTGTGTACAGACAGTTGATGGAGTGATACTAAGAGAGGGCACTATCATGGAAGCTGAGGGAAAGTCTGTAAAACCATGTCCTTTAGATAGAAAGGTCGTACTCTTTGTAAAGGTTGAAAATGGAGTTATTATTCCTGTGAAACGAGGATAAGATATGCTTTTTATTTTTCACGAGTGTACATATAAAGTATTGTTGTGAAGACGTATGAGTGAAGCGAAAAAAAATAAGAAAAAAGAGGAAAATGCAAAAAAACAGGCAGTAAAGTCAGCTTATCTTATAGGTATAGGAGCTGTTCTCATGGTGGCATGCCTGTTTGTCTTTTTTTCAGGATACCTTTCATCAGAAGATAACGCTCCATCTGAGGAAAAGACACTGACGCTGTTTGGACTTTTGGATGCATCTCAATCTGATGAAGAGATAGAAGAGCATATGAGTGCATTTATTGCACAGAATGCAGGTATTTCTGATGCATGCGAGATCGCGCATTTCTATAACTATGACTGTGGAGCTTGCCAACGTCTTGAACCTTGGCTTATTACATTTAAAGCGGACTATCCTGAGGTCCAGATCACATCTTATGAGTTACATGAGGTGGCATCAAGACAGGTATTTGAGGAGACAAAAAAAGAATATAACATGGAGTCGGCTTCGGTTCCAATTGTATTTATCTGTGGTTCAGTGATTGAAGGAGTAGGGGCAGTCCAGACACATCTTGAACCAATGGTTCTTGCGGTATATGATATAAAACCACGTGAAGCTCCAAAAATTCCGGGAACATTGCCTCTAGAATTATCTCCAAGCTAAGTTTCTCAAGAGTGTTGATTCCAAAGGCGTTCTTCGTCAGTGTGCTCCTTTTGAGAGGAGAGATTTCATCATCTCTATTTTTGCAGTACTTCAAACAAAATGCAAATCTCCACTTTTTCATCAGATATAGCGTCACGGCCAGAATATGTCGCACATATGATAACGATGAAGAGAACTGTTGCCTGAATTGAATAATTGAACTAATGGAACAATTGAACAAAAGAGTTTCATAAGGTTTACCTCATAAGATGATACAAATATAGAACAAGACAGAATGACAGCATAATGGCGGCCAAAGAAAAATGAAGATATTAGTTATTGGACTCGGAACTGGAGGAAGTCGTATTGCAGATCAGATGGTGGGCATCGATAAGCATCAGCATCAGATACATGTAAATGCGATCGTTGTAGATAACGATCCAGATATTCTCGAAAAACTCCAAAATGTTGAAAACTCTGGAAAGTTTTACTTTCCAAAGGATAACCTTGAGGATCCAACCTCTTTAACTACTGATCTTACCATAGAAGAAGTCAGTGCAAAGTTGCGTGCATCAAATACGCGTTCGTGTGATATGATCCTCATCGTATGTGGCCTTGGTGGCTCTCTTGTTCACCTTATTCCTGCCATGATGGCTGTTATTAAACAGTCTTTTATTGAACCTGTTTTTGGACTGGTGATTCTTCCTGAAAATGCGGCAACACCTGAGCAACTCCGCAGTGCTGTCTCCCAACTGAATATGCTTGAAAAACTTCTGCAGGGAATTATTCTTCTGGATAATCAGTTTTGGCTCAATAAAGCTCGCATTGCAGAGCCTGGTCTTGTACCCCTACGTCAATCCAGAATTACAGATCACATTCTCCATGGTGGCGCTGTTGAGACACCTGATCTCGATCCATATGATTTTGTGAATCATGCCATTGCAAAACGTATCATGATTCTGGCTCAGGCTGGGGATATTACGAGTACCCCTCCTGAAATGGTGCTTGACACACAAGAAGTATTACAAACAATTACAGGAATGCATTATATTGCTCTTGGGTATGCAGAAACAGGTCCGACATCAGGAAAATCATTCAAAGGTCTTGAAAAAAAGCCATTTGAGAAGCTATCACTGGATAAGTTATCATTTGATAAATTCAGGCAGAAGGAGCAGTCACTCGTTTTGAAACATGAACAAGCGTCCAGAATGGTTTCCCTTGCAGAACAAGCCGTACATCGTGATATAACCGTTGAATGCGAACTTTCATCGGCAAAGAAAGCACTTGTTCTTGTTACTGGTCCAGTAGACGAACTTTCAATGAAAGGATATATGGCAATTCGTAAGTGGATCGGCGAAAGTATTCAGGGATATGAGCTTCGTTCAGGTGACGCACCAACCTCCAAAGATAAGAAAAATTGTGGTGTTTTAGTGCTTCTTGCAGGTATTGCTGTTCCACCTGCTGTTACTAAACTACGAGAGCGCGTGGCAGCACTACCCTCAGACGAATCACCTCAGAAAGAGGCAGATGGGCCACCTGAGAAAAACTCAGACGAACCACCTCAGAAAGAATCAGATGGACCACCTCAGAAAGAATCAGATGGACCACCTCAGAAAGAATCAGATGGACCATCTGAGAAAAGTTCAGACGAATCACCTCAGAAAGAGGCAGATGGACTATCTGAGAAAAGCGTAGACGAATCACCAGATAAGGACAAAGAATAAAGAAGTGAAATTTTAGTTCATTATTCTATTTTACTCTTTTTAATCAGATATTTTCGAAAAAGGGATTGTACCGGCTCCAATCTCTGTTTTTACTGGAAGCTGTTTTTCTTTTGCATAACCTGCATAATTCATTCCAGAGTACTGTATTAAAGAAATACGATGAGGATCTGCTCTATATCTGAATGCATCTTCTTTTCCAGAGTAAATTGGAAGAGAAAAACCACATTGATGCATTAAGATACAGATGTCATGCAGTTCCTGTTCTGCTGCTTGTGGCACTCGTCTGATATTTGCAAGCACTGTTCCTGTGCCACTTTCAATATAGGATCCAATCGATGTCAGGCCAGCAGCAAGAAAAAGAGCTAATGGATCGATGGTACATCCTTTATACTCAATGAGATCTGCAAATGCTACTGGTGTGCCAGCATGTACCTCAAGCCTGCCACCATATGCCATGGTTGTTGGAATACTGTGTTGTTGTAGTACTCCATCCATGGTGATACTACAGATCGTAATCGCGCCAAGCTCTCCTTTTGAGATAGCAGGATGATGATCAATAAGACGAAATCCGTGAAAAAAAGATATATCAGTTTCTTTTACATGTGAAAATGCTTCATCGATGAGATCAACGCTTTCTTCTGGAAAGATAGTGAGATTGTATGCAACGTCTCCTGTACCACTTACAGGATCAAATGTGCTTTTATAGGCAAGATGCTCAAGGTGAGAGATGATGTACCCCACCCGAGAATCTACTAAGGCACGTTCTGTCTCCTGAAGCCCAGTTTCAGTTAAGATTCGTCCATAATTTCCAACCTTTTCTGTAAAACCCTGGTTGTCAAGGTACCGCAAATAATATTGTACGGCACGATCTGTCATGATATATCCACGTTCGGCAAGCATCTCAGAGAGGCGCTTTGCTCCAAGTGGTTCATTGTATTCTTTCAGAATGAAGAGAATCTCAATATATTTTTGTTCTGTCTGAATCATTTCTTCACGGCCTGCACGACACCATGACTGTCCTGATATGTGCCATTATACAATGTAGTATTATTACGTACTTCATGAAAAATGATCTGAACAATACGCATACCTGCTTCAAGTGAGATGTCTTTTTCTCCACAGTTCACGAGGCAGAGCGTCAAATTTCCTCGAAATCCAGGATCAACAAAGCCTGCTCCGATAAGAACACCTTGACGCCCAAGGGTAGAACGACACATAAGAGTTGCTGCAAGATCAGATGGAAGCTCAATCCATTCTGTGCTTGGAACAAGGGTGACCTTCCCTGATGGGAGTATGGTATCTGTCGCACATGTCAGGTCATAAGATGCTGGTTGCTGACTTTCAGACTTGTACGGAGAGATAATGATCCGATCCGATGATTCAGATGCTTCAAGCCGTTTTGTGATCTCGTAAGCAGAAAGTATCATTCTCACCTATTGAAAAGAAAAGTATTAATGAGTTCTTGTACAACATTATAGGGCAGGGTCCATAGGGTAGCGGATATCCTACCGGGCTTCGGACCCGGTGACGTGGGTTCGATTCCCACTGGATCCGTATATCTTCTATTTTATAATTTGTTTTGAAATATCATAATTTTCATAATATTTGGTTTTCATCATAGTCATCACATAATATTCATCACATGAGATTCAAAAGGTGATGATATAAAATGTGAAATGGAGATAAACCTCTAAACCAGTTGAAGCATTCTTTTTCTCATTTTTCTCATACTCTCGAAATGTTCAAGAGAATGTCACCATGAGAAACAATATCAACAAAGCAAAGGTACAGAACAATGCAATGCCATCAATAAGTCCAAACGGAAGGTGGATCACAGCATTGTGTTTATTCCGGTACCCTCTCATCTCAAGGGTATACCCAATCACACGGGTACGAGCAAGAGAGTTGGCAACAAGAGGTACAAGCATCGGTGCGACACTTCGAACCTTTCCCATAAATCCTGTTCCAGGATTATATCCACGGGAGAGCTGCGCCTCTTGAATACGTTTTCCTTCTATCTGTAGGCCAGGAATGAAGCGAAGTGCAATGAGCATCATCAGCGAATAATCAACAGGCATATGCATCGCACGAAGCGCTCGAACTAGATCACCGGGTGCTGTTGAGACAACAACCACATGCACAACCGATATCATAATAATAAACCGAGAGGCAAGAATCAGCCCAGAGGTGATACCTCCTGTTGTGATGCGGATGAGACCATTATATAGGACATCACCACTCGTTACTGTCAGCACCGTCAAGATCGTGATAAACACAGTGAGCATTGCAAAGAGTGGGATCTGCTGAGCAAGCGTTGATCCGATTCGTGATACTCCAGCAATCAAGGCAACAATTGCAAGAATAAGAAGCAACATCCCAAGATGGAGTGAGATGACACTCATGACAATGATAAGAATCGCAATCGCTATCTTTGTCAAGGGATTTAATCGATGTAAAAAACTATCTCCTTTTATATATGTGAGCACCTCGTTCATTTATGCCACCTCCCGTTGTACAACTGCATCATTCACAATAACCCCATGCTCCAAGGTAATCACCCGTTGTGCGTGACGATATGCCATCTGTTGATTATGAGTAATCATCACAATCGTATGGCCACGTTTCTGATACTCACAAAGACGATGCATCACAAGCTCCGACTCAGCCTCATCAAGGCCGGTTGTTGGCTCATCAAGAATAAGAATAGGTGTCTCCATCGCAAGAATACATGCAATCGCAAGCCGTTGCCTCTCACCCCTGCTTAATGATCGTGGATATGCCTGTTCCTTTCCAGAAAGGCCAAGAGCAGATATGACATTTTGAATCCCATCTTCTGATCCATCGAGCACACCAGTATTTGTGGCACCAAATGCAACTTCCTCATAGACAGACTCTGCAAACAACATGGTATCTGGGTTTTGAAAAAGCAGGCCTGACTTTTTTACCAGCTCGGTAATGGTAGATGTTGATGTATCAATACCATCTACGAAAACTGAGCCCGAGGTTGGGTACAAAAGTCCATTCAAATGTTTAATGAGTGTTGTCTTTCCTGAGCCATTATCTCCAAGAATGGCAACGAACTCTCCCGCTGCAATAGATAAAGAAACAGAGTTCAATGCAACAACTGATCCATATGTATGGGTAAGATTTGATACTCTAATAATCTGATCAGAAGGAGGTGCAGGAGTATATGGTGAAGTTGTGTATGCACATGGCACTGTTGCAAGATCATGTGCGAGCTCTGCACCACCCTCACGAACGATAGAGCCATGCTCCATGACAAGCACCTTTGTTACGACATCGGCATAGGCTTCAGGGGTATGATCCGCAACAAGAACAGTGCATCCAGCATCTGCAAGTTTTTTGAGTAAGAGAATAACAGAGTTAGTTGCTGTTGCATCAAGCTCTCCGGTTGGCTCGTCGAGAATGAGAATCGGTCTATCCATTGCCAGTGCGGCGGCGATAGAAACACGCTGTTTTTGTCCTCCAGAAAGTGCAGAGACTGGCCGATCTCGCAGATCTAAGAGAGAGAGGGAGTCGAGAAGAGAGAAAATCCGTGACTCAATCTCATCAGGATGAAAACCTGATGCAAAGAGGCTTGAGCTGATCTCCTCTTCAACAGAGGTAAAGATAAGTTGAGAGTCAGGATCATCAAATACGATGCAAACGTGAGCACTAGTCTCTGCAATTCCCTTGTACTCCATAATATCTCTTCCAAACAATGTCACAGTACCTTCTTTTTTTCCTCCATACTCGTGATGGATAATACCTGCAAATGTATTACAGAGTGTTGTCTTTCCAGAAGCTGTTGGACCAGTAATCAGAATGAAATCACCTCTTTTTGCAGTGAGTGAGATGTTGGAGAGTGCAGGTTTCTCAGTTCCTGGATAGGTATACTGCACATGTTCGAGAACAAGAGGAGGAGAGGTGTCATGTGTCTGGATTTCATTCTTCCTTTTCTCCTTTTTTCCCTCAACTTCTGGGATAATCACGCCTTCTTGTATGATATCTATCGGCTCTGAAGCATTTGTTTGAAAACCTTGAATAACGCGAACAGCTGGGCGTGCAAGGAGGCCAATAACGATTGAGTTTACGAGTGCTGTTCCAAGGACAATAGGTGCCATCGCAAGGAAAAATGGTAACATACCGCTGTATCGAAGAGATATCGCGGGAGCTGCCATGATGAGCGCAACAAGCACAAAGGAAAATCCACTTGCACAGGTTGCAAGAAAAGTGGTAACTCCTGGCGCATACTGCGTTCGCTTTACAAGCAATCCATACACTGCCAGACAAACAAGAACACCTATCGGCTCGCTTATGAGGTTTGCTGGAGGATAGATCGAATGGCTGATCATGGCACAGATGATACCAGCAACAACCCCAATCCCAAGTGCCTCACTAATTCGGGGTGCGGTAAGAATGATAGCGAGGCAATAAAAGCCAATAGCAAGATTTGATACGATCGGGGTAGGCAAAACATTCGCTGCAAGCCGTGCGATTGCAGCACAGGCGAGCAAAATACCAACTATTGCAATATCTTGTGAACGCATGTATATACTCCAATGATGAAATATGATTTATGGAGTACATTTTTGTTCATCATAGTATATATTTTAAACTCTGACTCCATTCTCAATGGTTTCCTTGCGTGGTGAGATAGAATCTGGTGAGATCTCTACCTCTGGGAAAAATTGCAGGAAGCTACCTGACAAAAAAGGGAGTTGTGTGCACTTTAGTACAGACAGATGCAGATTTTTAACCGCTATTTTGAGGAATGTCTGGAATTGAGGCAAAACCTTGTTCCAAATCTTTCTCGCTTGGAATATAGTCTGTCATAGTTTTGTTGTTATAGGCAGTGTACGCGCTGAGATCAAAGTAACCTGTGCCGCTCAAACCGAAAAGTATCACTTTCTTTTCTCCGGTTTTTTTGCATTCAAGAGCTTCATCAATGGCCACCTTAATAGCGTGAGCAGATTCCGG
>JAITWW010000101.1 GCA_031285085.1 Candidatus Methanofilum arcanum | reverse complement strand
AGGATTCTGAAAAACCGCGTAACCCAGGCAATTCCCGCTGCAAATCTTCGGATATTTGTTTGATCGCGCCTTTTCCCCAATAACCACCGCGCGAATTTTCCGAAACGTATTTGCCCACGCCGTAGTACAGCGACAACAATTCCTTGTTGACAAGTCTTGCCGTCTGATAACGTGAGCGGACAATAGCGTCTTTAATCGCTATTGCTGCCTCTTTGAAAATGATTATATCGCTCATTCGTTAATATATCCTATCAGGGCCGAGATTGTCCACCACCACTGTCACCATCCAAATGTTTTAAATAGAAATTCCACTCTTTCCTCATCTGTAAAAAACCTGCCACATCACGATCCCCCAACATACCTCACAGAACCCGTCTCACTCACATTATACCCTCCAAGTTCTGTAAGCTTTGCCGAAAACTCTGGGCTTTGAATAAGTGACACGATCTGAGCCATGCGGGAATCATCTCTATACAGTTCCTCTCTGATCACGAGCTCGTATCGCTCATATCCAATAGGCACGAAGGAAAGATTACACGCTTTTGCCGCACTATACACACCAACTCCCATCTCCGCAAACCCACTTTGAATACCAAGACACACAGCAAGGTGAGTCGTAACCTCTCTCTCATAACCATCAATTGATGCAGGATCAATCCCTTCACCCCTGAGCAGATGATCAAGCAGAATGCGAGTGCCAGATCCCTTCTGACGGTTCAGAAAGGTGTGACTCTGTATATCTGAAAGATGTAAACCATTTCGTGAGATAACACCTTGTTCCCGCTTTGCAACACACACAAGCATGAGGCGTACATCTGGGCAGTATTTATTCAGATAGGAGATATTATACTCACCCTGCTCATCAAGCAGATGCATCGGTGCTGCATGACACTCATCTTTTCGAAGAGCAAGGAGACCTCCCATACTTCCTACATGAGATGAATAAATCACGATACCTTGCTTCGCTGCAATATCTGCAAGAATATCCAGACATGGATCATGACTGCCAGTAATAAGAATCGAAGCTCGCGCTTGTGCATGTGAGACACTCAATCTTGCAGGCACGACTGATCCAGAAGAAATACCTTCTGTGGATGGCGGAATCTGAATGTATGCATTTGCTCGCACCATACTCATCATAACTCCAGAACCACGAGATTGTGGCTGTACAATCCAGTCTCCATGAATGTTCCCAACAGTTGCAAGTACAAACTCAGTCGTTCCAATGTCAGATGGAAGAGTTGTTGTGAGCTTGGCCTGAACAATACCCTCTTCACTCTCAACTGGAGCATCTAATAATCCATATGCAAACAGCAGCGAATCAACCACCTCACGAAGGGCAGTATATGCTGCAACTGGATATCCTGGAAGGCAGATCACTGGTTTTTGATCGATTACTCCGATAATAACAGGCTTTCCTGGCTTCATAGAGATGCCATGTACAAGCACAGAACCAAGCTCTTCAAGAAGTCGAGCACTATAATCCTTTGTCCCTTTTGATGTTCCTGCCGAAAGAAACACCATATCAGAATCATGAACCGCACTCAGCACTGTATTTCTGATCGCATCTGGATCATCTGGTACGATGCTGGTTCTATGCACCTCGATATGTTTCTGCTCTAAATATGCCTGTGCCATCAGCATATTGCTCTCAATAACCTGGCCTGGGGCAGGAAGCAGACCTGTTCCAAATGGCACAAGCTCATCTCCAGTTGGAATGACAGTCACTTGAAGTGCAAGAACAGGAACCTCTGTTATCCCATATGCAGCAAGGGCTCCGATATCCTGCGGTCTGATAATGTGATGCGAGGGAACAACCATCTCAGACTCTGCAATATCTTCTCCAACTGGACGAACGTGTTGCCATGGTGGGACTTCTTCGCGAATGATCCACCCATTGGGTACTTCTTCAACGTACTCGATCATAATGACTGCATTATACCCATCAGGGATCAGATTTCCAGTATTCACAAGGATGGCATTTGTCAGATGCACTGGTTTTTGTTCTGTTGCACCTTCTGTATCAGAACTCAAAACTGCGATACCATCCATTGCAGAAAGATGACGTGCCGGAGCAGAAAGACGAGAATATAATGCCTGTGCAGTAATACGTCCACACGCACGATCAAGGGGGATGAGCTCGGTACGGGGAGTACATGAAAATGCCTCTTTCCACAGAGCATGAATATCTGACAGAGGAGCAAGGCTCAGATATCGTGTGCGTTCACCTACCATGGATACACCTCCACCTCTTCACCGCCGTGATATCCTTCCCGTTCAGCAGGGATGCAAATATAGCCAAAACTCGATATTAATGTATTTAAAAGTCCTGATTTTCCATATACAGGGCGTACAAGTCCTTGCTCATCAAACATAACCCGTACATAATCTTCTCTTCCGCGTGCAGAATGAATCGGGGCAGCAAGCACTGCTTTGGTTGATATCTGCCGTGCACGATCTAACTCTCTTCCAGTAAGTCGATAGATCATAGCCCGTACAAGTGCCAAGAGAACGATATATGCAGATGCTGGATGACCTGGAAGACCAATGACTGGGATCATATCAATCGTACCTATAATTGTTGGCTTTCCAGGAGAGAGAGCAATACCATGTACAAGAACAGTGCCGAGATCTGCAATAACATCTGCACAAACATCTCTCTCTCCTTTTGAACTTCCTCCTGAAACAAGTACAAGATCGCATTCGCTGATTGCCTGCCTAAGTACTGCACGTAACGCTGTATTTTCATCAGGAACAATGCCGTACATCTATGCCAGTCCACCCCAGGCTGCTACCGCTCCAGCACAGAGATAACTGTTTACGTCACGAATGGATGAGCCAGAGGGAACTTCCTGCACTGACACGATCTCATCTCCTGTGGAAATAATTCCTATTGTTGGGGATTTGAATACCGAAACATCTGCGTGCCCGGTAGCCGCAAGCACACCCATCTCTCGCTCTGAGATAACAGTTCCTGCATGAAGCACGGTAGTATTCTGTGCAAAATCTTCTCCACACATAAGCACATTCTCTCCGCCTGCAACCGGACGCTGAATAAGTACCATATCTCCGAGAGACTCAGCATATTCTATCATGCAGACAGCATCACTTCCATGTGGAATCTTGGATCCAGTTGGAGTATACATGCATGAGCCCAGTTGAATCGTGTGAGTGTCTGCACTCCCCATTGCTACAGAACCAGAGAACGAAAGCATGGCAGGCATTGATTCACTTGAGCCGATAGTGTCAGAAGCAACAACTGCATATCCATCAACAACTGTCTTGTCAAATCCAGGAATATCAATGTCAGAAGTAACTGGTGCTGCAAGAACTCTGCCATATGCGCATGCAAGAGGTACCGTTTCAGAGGCTAAAGGAGAAGTAACTGATAAAGCACGATCTCTTGCTTCTTGTACAGAGACCAAGTCCAGGAAGAGAGTCATATGTAGATGTTGGAACCTCCTCTCTGAAATAATATCTTGCTATGAGTGAGAGACAAAAAATAAAGCAATGTGCGATTTACGGCATTTATATTGATCAGATGCAAACAAAACAAAATAAATGGAATGTACTTGTACTGTGACACTAATTGATGGCAAGGGAGAACGTTTTCACAGCATTTCACGCCATGCACAGATATTACTCTGAATCTTGCACCAATTTTTCTTTGTATTCCTCACCAAAACGCCACATTGCGTCATGAATCGGTTTCAAATCTCTCCCTAACTCTGTCAATGAGTACTCTACTCTTGGAGGGACTTCGGCATAGATCTCTCTGTGAACAAGCCCGCTTTCCTCCATGATACGAAGATGTTGTGTCAAGACTTTTTGGGAAACACCTGTCAATGATCTTTTTAATTCGCTAAAACGTTTTGTTCCAGTCAATAAATCTCGAACTATCAAAAGTTTCCATCTATCACCCATTAGTATTAAGGTCGCCTCCACCGGGCAGGGTGGCAGTTCATCTCGCTTTAACATCTCCATTCCTCAATAGTTTCCTCAATAGTTCCCAAAAGGATACTACAGTACTTGCAAGTTACTACTCTATTCATTTATACTACATTCCAATTATAACATGAGGAAGGCGCAAGCGAAATCCTTAATAGATGTACTGGAGGAAAAAATCATGATTGACTATGCAACGATTTTAAAAGAAAATCCAAATGGAGTATTAGCTACGCAGGATGGACAGCGTGTACGAACACGGGTATTTCAATACCAGTTTGCAGATGGAAATAAAGTGTATTTTTGCACCAGTAGCGAAAAATCAGTGTACAACCAATTAAAAACGAACCCTCATATCTCTTTCTGCACCTACCCACAAAATTTTGATCCCGTTTTATCAGTGGATGGCAAAGCGATCTTTTCGGATGATATAACGCTTAAATCTCGCGTTTTGGAAGAAAATCCAATGATAAAGGAGATCTACGAAACGGCTGATAACCCGATTTTCAAGATTTTTTACATTGAAGCCGAAGAGATAAGAACATTCAGCTTTGCAGAAGGGCCAAAAACGTACAAACTGTAAGGAAAACAAACCACCCTGCCCGGTGTGACAATAAGGGGAGGATGGTCTTGGATCCAAGAGTGCGCTGGGTTGCCTGTGTTGCTTCGGTTATATACCAAAACAGTAGGGGCATACCATGCGACACAAAAAACACTTTATTTCAAATTTCCCTTTTGCTAGTTTAAAACAAACTTTAGGGCACTCACTTTTTCCAAATAAGGCTGGATCATCCAATGCTCCAGAAGGGCATGCTTCAACGCATTTATTACAGTTATCGCAAATTGTGTATTGTGCTCGTTTATCTGGAAGAAGATCTGCATCAGTAAGAACAGCGCTGAACCAAAGAAGATTTCCATATTCAGGGTTCGTAAGTAGGTAGTTTCGAGTAATAACTCCAAGACCAGCCAAT
>JAITWW010000100.1 GCA_031285085.1 Candidatus Methanofilum arcanum | reverse complement strand
CCCTGGGCAACCTTGTTAACTGCAGCAGACACTGGCATTGCAAATAAGAGACATGCAATGAGTGTAATCATAATTACTGCTTTTTTCATATGTGTCCTCCGAACAAACCTGTTCGTTTGTATGAGACTGTGATCAAACGAAATCACAAGGCTATCATACTGCATACCCCGGAGTAATCGGAATATGATCATTATTTTGTTTGGTTCATGTTATAATCTTTGTGGTAAACCATCATCGATGGAAAACAAAATATAATGAAATTGGATAAAAGCAGAAATTTCCACTTTTATTTTGCGAGTAGTATTTATATTTCATTTTCACCCTTGAAAATATGCCAACAAGTATTTCCGTTGTATCAGTGATATATAGAGGAATATGGCAGGTATCGAGGATCAAATAAGGGAGATAGAAGAGGAGATCCTAAAAACTGTCTATAATAAGGCAACATCAAAACATATCGGAAGACTCAAAGCAAAACTTGCAAAATTAAAGGAAGATGCAGTTAATCGTGCATTAAAAGCAGGTGGTGGTGGAGAAGGATACGCCGTTAAGAAATCTGGTGATGCATCAGTTGTACTTGTAGGATTCCCATCAACAGGGAAGTCAACACTCCTCAATAAACTCACCGGAACAGAGAGTGAGACCGCTGCATATGAGTTTACCACACTTACCGTCATTCCCGGTGCAATGGAGCATAAAGGAGCAAAAATTCAGGTACTTGATGTTCCAGGACTTATTGCTGGCGCTGCAATTGGAAAAGGAAGGGGAAAAGAAGTTATTGCAGTTGTTCGAACGGCAGATCTGATTGTACTTCTTTCTGATGTATTTAATCAACAGCATGTGAATGTGCTTTTAAAAGAGTTATATGATGCAGGAATTCGTGTAAACTGCATCAAACCTGATATTACCATTAAAAAGACGTCAAAAGGCGGAATACGATTAAACGCTGTTGGAACGCTTGATCTAGAGATCGAAGAGGTTCGAACGATCTTAGGTGAGAGTCGGATTTCAAATGCTGATATTTTAATTCGTGGAAACGCAACGCAAGATGAACTCATTGATGCAATGCTTGGAAGCAGGGTGTATATTCCAGCAGTGCTTGCAGTAAATAAAGTTGATCTGATTGCACCAAAAGAGGCGGATGAGATTGAAGCAGATCTACTGGAGCGTTTTCAGCAGGCCCCTATTATGATTAGTGCAGCAACTGGGTATCATATGGAGGAGTTAAAAGATGATATCTTTGATCGTCTTGGCTTTATTCGTGTATATTTAAAGCCTCAGTCTGGCCCTGCTGACCTTGAAGAGCCACTGATTATCAGAAAAGGAGCAACTATTGAGGATATCTGTATCCGTCTTCACCGTGACTTCGTACATAAGTTTAGATATGCACGGATTTGGGGAAGTTCTGTCAAACATGAAGCACAGCGAGTTGGCATCGCTCACCATGTAAATGATGAAGATATCGTGCAGATCACCATTGAAAGATAATTTTTTATTACATTTTATTTGATGACAAATATATAGTTTTTATTTTAATTTTTGATATAAATTGGTGCTTATCAATCAGATTTCCACTGTACAAGGCGGTAGATGCCATATACTCCTGCAAGAATAATGATGATACATCCGATCATGATGAGAAGATGGGATGGGATGGTCTTCGCCTCCGCCTGCGCTTGTTGTGCCATGTTCTCACCGGAAGTGAAAGCTGGAGGAGGAATATCAGCCATGTACTCAATTTCATGCACATTTCCAGAGTTGTCCTTATATGTAATAAGCACAGGAACTGATTGAACATTGCTGTCGACCTCAAATGTAAGCGTAAAAGTTCGTGAGAAGTCATTTGGTTTGAGCACACCTACGACATACTCTTTGTCAGGGTAGACAGGTGTTGCTGGAGTTTTAGAAGTGAGAATAAGTCCATTTGCATCTTCAAGTCCTGCATTACTAATACTTCCACTCACTCGATATGATGAGCCCATATTTGTCACCATTACATTTGAGATCATGGGAGATGCAATTTTTTTGTCCTGACCAAGTACTATTGAAAGCTCATAGATAACCTCATGAGAATTATCTCCAGTCATATACTCAAGCACAAACGTGATCGTTGTATCTCGTATTGGTGTGAGAGCAAATACCACATCAGATGCTGATCCTGCAGAAAGAGAGCCAATATACACTCCATTTGGTGTGATTCTCTCAAATGCAAGAGGGTCATATATGGGATGAATCTGTACCGAATGGATCTCATGAGAGCGAGGGTTTGCAATTTGAAGTGTGATAGAACTCTCAACGCCGGGGTTAAATGATGATGATCTGGTTATAAAAGAGATCTGAGCTTCTTTCTTCTCTACTTTTATGCTGAATGGATAACGAGTGTATCCTGAGTCTCTTGTTCGAATAAAAAGGCTTGGATAGTATATTGCCTCTTCTCCTGATACCGTAAAGCTGAGAGTAAACTCTCGAGTGTCACCTACTCCTATGGTGTTTCGCTGATTTTCGATATCATTTGTCACACTGATACCTCTTCCATCGACACCAATACTTTCTATCTTTACCGCAGATGTGCCAATATTTTTGAGTGTTACCGTAATTGTTCCATGATCAAGTGGTGCAAGTACTTCTGGGTATACAGAGAGGCTTGTTACCGCAATACTTGATATCCTGTCAGGAGATGCCAAATAGACATCTTCATTGTCTGCTGCAACTACAGGGTAACATATACCCATAATAATACATGCACATACGATACAGAGGATAAAGGAAGGGTGTATAGATGATTTGGTTAATGTATTCATAGATCTCATGTTCATCTTGTGTTTTGTCGCTTTTGTTTCTTTTATGTCTTGATACTATCATCCACTTGGTGTTCATTAGGTATGGCGTATTGCATCGATTGGGTTCTGTTTTGAGGCCATGTATGCAGGATATAATGTGCAGAGGAGGCAAAGCAAAATTCCCATGGATATCGCCTGGAGAACAGGGAGTGCATTTGAGAT
>JAITWW010000099.1 GCA_031285085.1 Candidatus Methanofilum arcanum | reverse complement strand
GACATCAAAAGTACATGAACATGAATGACGATACGAATCAACCAAGGTGAAAAGATCTGGGGAAGCCTGTTTGATACGTGCAATGGTAATATGAGGATGAAAACGCCGAGACTCCTTTTTTATGCCACATGAACCAAGCACCTGCTCTACCTTCTCTACCAACTCCAAAAGAGCAGGGATCGTATGCATACGAAGCCAGAGTACCCGAGGTTGCTTTTTATTATTAAACTCAATACCCTTCGTACTCAGTGAAAATGGTGCAACGAAAACAGTATTCAGTGCAGATGAAAAAGCACCAACATCACGCTCATCCACCTCTCCAATAAACTTCAGTGTAATATGCATAAGAGATGGAGAAACATATGTCACCTGTGCAGAACTCTCACTCATACTCCTCTGAAAAGCAGCAATATCATCTGACAAAGAGACAGGAATCTCAACTGCAACAAATAACCGAGTCATGAAAATCTTCGCTGAATAGTACTGTGACTGATAGATTATTAGGTATAACAGGTATGAAAAGTTCCGTGATCTTTTCAAAACCAAAAAAAGCAACAGAAAAAAAACAGCAAAGCAGGTATTTTCCAAAAGATCACTCAATCAAAAAGGAACTAATATACCCATTTGATTCAATGTATACGTGTACCATCATAAGAGGAGGGTTGGATGAAAGTTGAGGTATTAAAAGATATCAAAAACGCAGAAGATGAGTATAAGTCCACAATCGATGCCGCGAATGAAGCACGACGCACACTTATTGCGAATGCTGAACTCGAAGCAGACAACATTGTACAGGACGCCACAAAACAGGCTGAAGAGTACAAAAAACAATGTATCGCCAATGCACGCAGCCAGGCAACAGCCACTTATGACGAAATCATAAAGGGTGGAAAAGAGCAGGCTGCGGCTCTTGAAAGCAAAGGCAGGCAGAACTTAGATAGAGCGATCGAGCTGCTTGTCACCCGCTTTAAGGAGCAGCTCAATGTTTCAGCCTAGACAGATGACAAAGCTGCTTATTGCAGCCTCAAAAGATCACATTGAAGAAGTCATCGGTGAGTTGTACAAACGTCGACTCTTCCACATCGAAGACTATGTCAGAAATGAACAAGAAGAGTGGAGTGGGTACTCAATCGGTACGTCGCTTACCCAAGCAGACCAGATATCTTCCGAACTAGTAAAAATCCGGTCAATTATTAATAATCTTGAGATAAACGAAGAACAACTGCCAAAAGCTGACTATACCAAGCAAAGCGAGCTATCAAAAAAGATAGCATCAGATCTGCCTGACATAGCAGCCCGTATTGAAGCCATACTATTGAAGCGTTCAGGTCTTGAAGCCGAGCAAAAAGACTTAGAACAGAAAATAGAGACTTTAAATCCATTTCTCGCATTTCAACACCCCCTTGAGATACTCTCCGGCTACGAGACGATCAGTTTTCTTGCTGGCTATGGAAAGGGTACTCCAGTATTACCAAGTGAGAGTGAACTCTTCACATCACCCGTGAGACGTGGTGAGGCATTTAACATCGTTGCAGTACGCAGTGGGCAGCTTGCAGAATGTGAACGCATATTATTAGATGCGCAGTTCCAAAAGGTGGTGATCCCACAAGAAAAGGGACTCGCATCAGCTGCAGTTGAACGGTACCAGCAACAGATCACTGGACTTCAATCAGAGATTAAGGCAATTGACCAAGAATTTGAGACAATTAAAAAACAGCAACAATTGTTCTTTGTCTCATCCGAAGAACTGCTCACCGCAGAAATTGAGCAGGCAGCAGCGCCACTTCGATTTGCAACAACAGAGCACGCATTTGTTATCGAAGGCTTTGTTCCAACAAATGAAGCGGTTAGTCTTGTTACATCATTGCAAAAAGCAACAGGTGATAAGATCGAGATCCAAGAACTTGAAATCCTTGATCTCAACGAAGAACCCCCAGTCGAGTTCCAAAATTCACGCTATGCACAGCCAACAGAAGCGCTTATTGATCTGTATGTCCGTCCAAAATACACAGAGATTGATCCATCCTTGTTTATGGCAATTTTATACCCACTCATGTTTGGGTTTATTCTTGGAGACGTGGCATATGGTACTATCTTACTTGTGGTTTCCCTTGCCGCGCGTGGCTTTGTGAAAGGAAGTGAGATGGGCACAAAGCTCATACAAATCCTTCGAAACTGTAGTGTTTCAGCAATTTTGTTTGGTATTGCATACTCTGAATTCTTAGGAACTTCACTTCCCTGGCATCCCATCTGGTTATCACGACACATCAACATGGGAGGAAGTGCAAGCCATGGAGTTGAATATGTTTCGCATGTTCCTGAGCTCTTGATTCTTAGTATCTGGGTTGGATTATTTCACATTACGCTTGCACGTATCTTAGGTGCAAAAAATGCAAGTGTTATGGAACATGGTGAACACAGATCAAAGTTAATGTTTGCACATATCGGCTGGATTCTTGTTATGTGGGGAATTATTATCGCAATTTGGTCTTATTTCCCGCTTCTCTTAATGCCAGATCTGACAGGGCTTCCACTTATTGCCGGAATTAGTTCCAGTGCACTCTTTGGAGGTATTTTAATCTTAATTGGTATTGTTTTCATTGCACGTGACAATGTGCTCGAACTCATGGAACTTCCAACTATTATCAGTAATGTATTATCATACACTCGTCTGGTTGCAGTTGGGCTTTCATCTGTTGCAATCGCACTTGTGACAAACTACATTGCAATCACCATGATTATTGATCCCGCACTGAAAAACTTCACCGCAATAAGTATCATCCTACTTATCGCAGGTATTATCGTATTCCTTCTCGGACATACCCTGAATACTGCACTAGGACTGCTCGGTGGCGGACTACATCCTCTTCGTCTTCATTATGTAGAGTTCTTTACGAAATTCTACCGTGGCGGCGGAAAGATATATAATCCATTTGGCATGATTCGAAAGTACACTGAAGCAGAAAAGTGAAAAAAATCATTATCTGCATCAAAAAAAAGTACCATATCACACCAAACAAAAAGAAGGCACAACATAGACACAATAGAACGTAACACATAGCACAGTCACGCGAACACAAAGAACCGTAACATATAACGAACACTTGAACGTTATAACACAAAAGTTAAAAAACACATTGAGGAATTAAAATGACAGAAGTTGAAGTCGCAGAAATAACAGCAATGGGAATGAAATCAATTGGTGCAGCTCTTGCAGTAGGTCTCACTGGCATTGCCTCTGGTATTGGTGAGATGTCAATCGGTGCTGCCGCTGTTGGTGCAGTTGCTGAGAAGAAAGATATGTTTGGTCTTGCCCTTATCTTTACGGTGCTTCCTGAAACTATCGTTATCTTCGGTCTGGTCGTTGCACTTCTGATCCTGTTCTCCTAAAACTACCAACCTTAAGAGGGTTTTAGATTATGGGATTGGATGCAGTCATTGCAGAGATAAAAGAAAAGGCACGTGTTGAGGCGAATGCTATCGTAGAAGAAGCTGAGGCCAAAAAAACGGAGATACTTGCGGCTGCCCAGACACAAGCACAGTTGATAAAGACTGCCACTGAAGAGAATGCACAAAAATCTGCTTCCCACATTCACACTCAAGAAGAAGCAGCAGGACATCTTGCTGTAAAACGTGAGGTTTTAAATGCACAAAAGGCACTTATGGATGAGGTACAGAAAAAAACACTCAAGCAGATTTATGATCTTCCTGAGTCCTTTCACAAGCAGGCCATTACCTCTCTCTTAAAGAGAGCTCGATTAGAGATTCCAAGCGGTACTGTTACCTGTGCTGCCCGCGATGTAGAAGCTTTAAAAAGCGTTCTTTCTGATTCGGAGCTCAAAAGCTTCACCATTGGGGAGCCAATTGAGATAGATGGTGGCATCATCGTTGAAAGCACAGACGGCATGCTCCAGGTTGATTACAGTTACCGCACATTTCTGAATCAGGTATGGGAGTCGGGACTTAAAGACGCGTCTGATGCTTTGTTTCACTAAATAAGGGGGTGTAAAAATGGTTCAAAGTAGTAGCAGTCCGGGTTCGTACATCTACACAAGCACACGGCTTCGAGTACGGAAATCAAAACTGCTCACCCCTGCAGAGTATCACCGCATGCTGAACATGGGTCTTTCTGAGATCACTCGTTTCATTGGTGAGACTGAGTACCAAAAAGAAGTGGAAGAGCTTGGAACCTCCTTCTCAGGCGTTGATCTGATTGAGCTTGCTCTTTCATGGAACCTTGCAAAGGAGTATCAGCGAGTCATTGATATGGCACCTGGTACTCTAAAACAGTTTACAAAGACGTATCTTGAGCGTTGGGATATTTACAATGTGCTCACCATCCTTCGCGGAAAGATCCAGGGTCTCTCTGAAGGGAAGATCAAGGAAGTTTTGATTCCAGCAGGTAGCCTGAATAAAATGGTGCTTGATCGTCTGCTTGCTGAAGAGAGCTGTGAACGAGTCATAGATGGACTCAAGAACTGGCACTTAGAACCAGTGCTTCAGTCACATGCAGCAGCAGCAATCTCATCAGGATCATTTTCACAGATGGAAAATGATCTCTACAAAAAATTTTATGCAGATCTCTTGAAAGTTGAAGAGCAGGGAGTTACTGGGGCGGATCAGTTTATAAAGTTCGTAAAACTTGAAATTGATACTCTCAATACCAAGACGATTTTTCGAATGCAGGCTGATGCGGTGAGCAAAGCATCTCGGGATCTCTTTATTCCAGGTGCAAGCTTCACACTCGACGAGCTTGAGCAGATCTCAGGTCTTTCAGACCAGGTAGAGATCATTGATGCACTGAGTGCACGAATACGCAATGAGCCACTGCTTATAGCACTGGAAGAGTTGCGGGAGAAAAAGACGACTCTAAACGAGATTAATATTAAACTCACCAAAGCCCACTTAGAGCAGATGGAGCGTCTATCTCGCATTCATCCATTTTCAATTCATTCAGTGCTTGTGTATCTCGAAAAAAAGAAGTACGAGGTTGCAAACCTGCGAGCTCTTGCACGAGGAAAAGAATCTCAGTTGCCTGGGGATGTCATTGAACAGTATCTGGTGATTTAAATGGTGGATATCGCAGTTATTGGAAACAATGAGTTTATCTTAGGGTTTCGGCTTGCTGGCATTACCAAGATCTATGCAGCAGAATCTGCTGAAAAGGTTTTGGATGCCGTAAACGGCGTTCTCTCAGATAATATGGTCGGTATCCTTGTTATGAATAGTACTGATATGACACGCCTTCCTGCACGTCTTCGACAGACATTGGAGAACTCGGTACAGCCTACCGTCATCACACTTGGTGAGGAGGCAGGAGGATTGTCAATGAGGGAGAGAATTAAACGATCTGTGGGTGTTGACCTGTGGAAGTAAGTAAAAAAGGTATACTTAAGCGTATTGCCGGACCGGTCGTGACTGCGATCAACTTAGATGCACACATGTATGATGTGGTACGAGTTGGAAACGAGCAGCTCATGGGCGAAGTCATCAAGATCAAAGGTGAAAATATCATCATTCAGGTCTATGAGGACACGTCTGGCATTCGACCAGGAGAACCGGTTGAAAACACTGGCCTCTCGCTCGCTGTTGAACTTGGACCAGGACTTTTAACCAGTATCTACGATGGTATTCAGCGTCCTCTTGAGGTGCTGGTTGAGAAGATGGGTGACTTTATCGAACGTGGTGTATCAGCACCAGGTCTTGATCATGAGAAGAAATGGGAATTTAAGCCCCTAAAATCTGCTGGTGACGAGATCTCTGGTGGAATGATTATCGGAGAGGTGCAGGAGACAAATATCGTGCACAAGATCATGGTTCCACCATTTACGGCTCCAACAAAGATTAGCGAGATCAAGAGTGGTTCATTTACGATCGATGAGATTGTGTGCGTTCTTGAGAATGGCGATGAAATCCGAATGGTGCAGAAATGGCCAGTTCGAGTGCCACGCCCGGTGACTGAGAAGTTAAACCCAGATATTCCATTGATTACTGGTCTACGTATTCTTGATGGATTGTTTCCAGTTGCAAAAGGTGGAACTGCTGCAATTCCAGGGCCATTCGGATCTGGTAAGACGGTGACTCAGCAATCACTTGCAAAGTGGTCTGATGCAGAGATCGTGGTCTATATCGGATGCGGTGAACGTGGAAACGAGATGACTGAGGTATTGACTGAGTTCCCAGAACTTGAAGATCCAAAGACAGGCAAGCCCTTGATGGAGCGAACGGTTCTGATTGCAAATACCTCAAACATGCCAGTTGCAGCACGTGAAGCATCTGTATATACAGGTATCACGATTGCAGAGTACTTCCGTGACATGGGGTATGATGTATCACTGATGGCAGACTCAACATCCCGCTGGGCTGAAGCAATGCGTGAGATCTCATCACGTCTTGAAGAGATGCCTGGTGAGGAAGGATATCCTGCCTACCTTGCCGCTCGTTTATCTGAGTTCTATGAGCGTGCAGGCCGTGTCAATACCCTGAACAAGGACTTTGGTTCTGTTACGGTTATTGGTGCAGTTTCTCCACCTGGTGGTGACTTCTCTGAGCCAGTTACGCAGAATACTCTTCGTATCGTGAAATGCTTCTGGGCACTTGATGCAAAGTTGTCACAGCGTCGTCACTTCCCGGCAATTAACTGGCTGGATTCATACTCACTGTATCTGAACTCACTTGGTTCATATTATGATGAGAATGTCTCTCCTGAATGGAATCCTCTTCGTTCCTGGGCAATGGAAGTCTTGCAAAAGGAAGCTGAGTTACAAGAAATTGTACAGCTCGTTGGTTCTGATGCACTTCCAGATGCTGAGCAGGTGACGATCGAGGTTGCCAGAATGCTTCGTGAGATCTTCCTCCAGCAGAATGCATATGATGCAGTTGATACCTACTGTAGCCTTGAAAAGCAACTAGATATGCTAAAAGCAATTCGTCTCTACTCTGATCTCGCAGGTAGTGCACAGAAGGTTGGTGTCATGACGCAGCAGATTGTCTCACTGAAGGCTAAAAATGACCTGCCACAGATCAAGTTCATTAGTGACTACAAACCTGAGCTTGAGCAGATCCGCAGCAATATGGAGTCTGAGTTTGCAAAATTGAGGGAGGCAGCATAATGAAGGAGTATCGAACGATTACACAGGTTGCAGGTCCTCTCATCTTTGTTGAGAAGACTGAGCCTGTTGGGTACGAAGAGCTTGTCAATATTGTGCTTGCTGATGGAACAGAGAAGCGTGGCCAGGTGCTTGATACCTCTGATGAGATCGTAGTTATTCAGGTGTTTGAGACAACGACTGGTATCGGTCGCGATGCTGGTGTCAGATTTACCGGCGAGACCATTAAGATGCCGGTTGGAAAGGATATGCTGGGGCGTATTCTTTCTGGTGCAGGAAAGCCAAAAGATGGCGGACCTGAGATCGTGCCTGAAAAGCGTCTTGATATTAATGGTGCTGCTATTAACCCCTGGGCTCGTGGTACACCACGTCAGTTTATTCAGACTGGTATCTCAACGATCGATGTGACAAATACTCTTGTCCGTGGTCAGAAGCTCCCCATTTTCTCAGGCTCTGGTCTGCCACACAATGAGATTGCACTTCAGATCGCACGTCAGGCAAAGGTTCCAGGTTCTGATGAGGCTTTCGCAGTAGTATTTGCTGCAATGGGTATCACAAAGGAAGAAGAAAACCAGTTCATGGCTGACTTTGAGCGGACTGGTGCTCTTGAACATGCCATTGTGTTTCTAAACCTTGCAGATGATCCTGCTGTTGAGCGTATCATTACTCCACGTCTTGCCCTGACAACGGCAGAGTATCTTGCATTTGAGTTAAATTATCATGTGCTGGTTATTCTGACAGATATGACGAATTATTGTGAAGCACTTCGTCAGATCGGTGCAGCACGTGAGGAAGTTCCTGGACGACGTGGATATCCTGGATACATGTATACAGATCTTGCATCCTTATACGAGCGTGCAGGTATGATTAAGGGCAAGGCAGGGTCTGTAACACAGCTTTCAATTCTGACCATGCCTGGTGATGATATCACTCACCCAATTCCAGATCTCTCAGGATATATTACTGAGGGTCAGATTGTGGTGAATCGTGAACTGCATCGAAAGGGTATTTATCCCCCAATCAATGTGCTTCCATCTCTTTCCCGCCTAATGGGGCTTGGAATTGGTGCTGGATTTACACGTGAGGATCACAAGAAGGTCTCTGATCAGATGTACGCTGGATATGCAGAGGGTGTAGATCTTCGTGGTCTTGTGGCTATCGTTGGAAAGGATGCACTCTCAGATCGTGACAAGGGATTCCTTGAGTTTGCAGATCTGTTTGAGCAGTCTTTTGTTCGCCAGGGACATGATGAGGATCGAACGATTCAAGAGTCACTTGACTTAGGGTGGAAGCTGCTGGCACATATGCCGGAGGAGCAGCTCAGCCGTATTGATCGTGATACTATTCAGAAGTATCATCCAAAGTATCGAAAATCCGGAGCGTGAAGATCTGTGGCGCTGAAAGATGTAAAACCGACTCGATCTGAGCTGATCGCGATAAAAAAGAGGATTAAACTCAGTCAGAACGGTTATAAGATCCTGAAGATGAAGCGCGACGGGCTTATTATGGAGTTCTTTAAGATTCTTGAGCAGGCACGTGATACTCGTGGTGCACTGCTTGAGAAGCACATGCGTGCACAGGAGATGATGGCTATTGCAAACACCGTTGAGGGGGCAGTAGCAGTCAAAGCCGCTGCATTTTCGGTGACAAAGACTCCAGATATTACGCTGAAGAGTAAGAATATCATGGGTGTTGTGGTTCCTGATATCGAGGCAGATTCTGTCCGAAAGGGAATTGCAGAGCGTGGATATGGGGTTCTTGGTACAACTCCAGTGATCGATGAGACAACAAAAGCATTTGAGGAACTTGTTGAGGCGATTATTGAGAGTGCAGAGCTTGAGACTACCATGAAACGTCTGCTCGATGAGATCGAGGGAACAAAACGCCGTGTGAATGCACTTGAGTTTAAAGTTATTCCTGAGCTAACAGAAGCTAGAGATTTCATTAAGATGCGTCTTGATGAGATGGAACGCGAGGAGTTGTTCAGGTTAAAGCGGGTGAAAGCCCGTTCTTCATAATTTTTTTTTGTAACGATTTTATTTTATATTATTGATCTTCGATAACTTTGCAGAATATTCTATTTGCAATTTCAATACACTCTTGTGCTTCTGACTGGTTTATATCTATTGGAATATCTGACGGATAACGTGTTTCAAGATAAAACTGATTGACATATGCGCTATCTTTTATACATTCTTTCAGTGACTCATCTGTTTTCATGGCTATTTTACACAAAAAGATCAGGCTATGACCTCCGATCAGTTCACCCCTCTTTTTTAAGATAAAGCCCTTATACGCTTTTTCAATAGTTTATTGACAAAGAAAAGCTATAACAGCATAATCGCCATTATGTTCCATTAGAATCTCAGCAGATTCAAGATCGGCTTTTGCTTTATGAAACCAATCAGCGTATCTCATACTGTCAACCATATAAAAGAACACCCTCCTTATGTATCTGATACGCAAAACTTGTATGATCCAAAATGCACTGCTCCCATTCCTCAGGTGAATAAAGCAATAAGTCAAATGGTACATCGGATTCGATGTTTAAATACATATCTGTAAGTAATATACGCTTGCCAGTCACTTCCACAATGACACATAAATCAATATCGCTGTCTTGTCTGGCAGAATCTTTCGCATGAGAACCAAATAAGAGAAGTTTATGTGGCTGATAACGCACGATAAATTGTTGTGTAATTTTTTGAAGTTCTGTACTTGCTTTCATAAGCCTATGACCCGGATAATAGTATCATACTTGGAAATTCTATGTGGGATGAATTCTTGCCTGCCAGCACCCCCAACGGTCGGTGACAAACATGTGTATGCATTATACTTTGCACTGTGTTTTATTTAGACATACATGGGTGGTTTGTGCTCATTAGGAGTTACGCAAAGCGTTAATAAATAAAAACAATCGCGCACATTCACCACATATCCTTATATATATTTATTCACCATTAAATTATCGATTATTACTGGTTTTCCTATCGTCTATTTTATCTAGTAGTTTAATATATTCTGTAGTATCTGTGCTACTTTCAGTCTGATGAGCACCCATTCATTATACTTATATTTTGTGGAGAGAAAAGGAGGTTGCGTAACTCCTATACCTTTATCTTGTCCATTTCTGACAGTATGGTCTCTTTACTCGGGATTTTCTTACCCTTGATATTACGGATTTTCCTGCACATGTCAGAAATGGCAATCAGCGAAACGAATGCACAAAACATCTTCCCCTCCGTGGTACCACTGATATGCGTGTGCATTCGTTTCTGGTCAATATGATTCTTTAAATCGTCAAACCCTTTCTCTATAATGTCTTTTCTCCTATATCGAGAAAGTACTTCGGTGCTTGAAAGCTCTGTATTGGTAAGAAGGCAAAAAAATCCATTCCTCTTTGATACATTGTCTATTTTATCATAATTACGTGAGTAGGTAAACGTGCCGTCCTTGTTTTGTATGATATCGAAAAACACTGAATATTTCTTGGCGTCACGCTTCGTAAGCTTCGACAGTTGAGCAAGTTTCTCTTCTTGCGATTCTACGGTACGATACAGGTTTTGGTGCTGACGTTCTGCCTTGTCTGGATTGTAATAGACATGCAA
>JAITWW010000091.1 GCA_031285085.1 Candidatus Methanofilum arcanum | reverse complement strand
TCAACACTTGTTTCCCCTCCCATATCAGTGACTACTCCATTGAGAGTGGCATCTGTGCCAGTTTGATTTGTTGGAGGCAGTGCAACGATACCCAGTGTTGGTGTAGGAGTCACCGTGGCCGTTGGAGTTGGTGTTGGAACAGGAAGAACAAATGATATAATGCCACCACATACCTCCTCGCCCGTACTCGTTGTGGCACATGCTTGGACGTAATACGTGTTTCCGGGTGTGAGGCCAAAAATGCCAGCAGAGCCAGTTCCCTCCTCCGTAAGAGTTCCTCCCTCTACACGAGTATGCGTACCAAGGCTTGGATCTGTTCCATATTTAAAGAACATATCAACGCTTGATTCCCCTCCCATATTAGTGACTCCTCCATTGAGAGTGGCTCCTGTGCTGGTCTGATCTGTCGGAGGCAGTGTAACGACACTCAGTGGCTCATAAATAAATGATAAAATTCCATCGCAAATCTCACCCGCACTCGTTGTGGCACATGCATTGAAGTAATATCTAGTTCCTGCCGTGAGTCCGGAAACACCTGCCTTGAATGGACTATCATGAGAGAGTCTTCCTACGTGTACAAGGGTATGTGTACCAAGATGTGGGTCTGTTCCAAATTTGAAGAACACATCAGCGCTTGCAACCTCAGTAGTAAATGGTAAAACACCACCACATACCTCTTTGCCTGTATTCGTTTTGGCACACGCTTGGAAGTAGTACGTGGTTCCTGCTATGAGTCCAGAAATGGGAGAATTGAACACACCAACACGAGAGAGAGTTCCTGCCTCTACATGGGTATATTTATTAAGGTTTGATTCTGTTCCAAATTTAAAGAACACATCAGCTCTTGGCTCTAATCCGAGATTAAAGGGCACATCAGCGCTTGATCCTAATCCGAGATTAAAGAACAGATCAGCGCTTGATCCTAATCCGAGATCAACGAGTGCTCCATTGAGGGTGGCCTTTACATCAGTCACATCTGTTGCAGGACTTGTAACGACGTTTACTGCCTCAGGAACATCAAAGACGATGATATACTCACGAAGCACGAGAACTCCTGAGTTAAAGCCGTTACTGATCCAGAGTGTGACTGAATATTTACCAGGCTTCTGATAGACATGCTTTGGATTCTGTTCTGTGCTCTTAGTACCGTCACCGAAATCCCACTGCCACGCTATTGGATCTCCCGTGCTCATGTCATTGAATTGAATCTCAAGAGGGGCCAATCCTCCTTGAGGAACTGCTATGAATAATGGCTTTACGCCTCCATAATCACATGGCCCACTCTCATTACTTCCATCCTCGCATGGTCCGCCTCTGATATAAGTGATCTCTCCGTTGAGGGTAGCCAATGTGGCTGTTACATCTGTTGCATCGTATGTGACAATATTTGCAGCACTTACCACACACGTTGACAGCGCTACTGTGAGCGCAATAATGAAGATAACATGGAAAAGGAGGCTCTCTGTTATGTGTGTTCTCATACGTGATTCATGTGCACTGCTATCTTGCATTGTTGTATAATTTCTCTTTTTTCCAAAAAAGAGAACTCCCTTTGTTTTTTTATTTGATTCGTACATAAAATCTCCTCAAACTAATGTCCTCTAACAGTGATCAGTGCACTTTTGTCTCATTTCTAAAGATTCTAAATGGGTACAACTTGGTTGGTTTTTTCCGAGAGAGAATACCTCATGAAGGATCATGTACGAGATCTCGCAATTGACTTCAACAAATTTAAATGAAAACTAAAATATAACTTTCAATTGGCGAAAGCATATAATTTCAAACTTAAATTAAAGTTTCAGAACTCTAATTTACAGTGTCTATCTCTCAAACTATTTAGCATTTTTGAATTGGAGTTATATTCCAAATATCAGATGACCTACCTCATTATGGGAAGCACTACTTCTATCATGATCTTTTCTATCATGATCTTTTTGGATCCTGATTTCCAACCATTTAAACCAACTCAGATATTAGGTATAGCTACACATTTATGCCCACAAACCATATTTCCACTGACGAAACAGAACAAGCCCACGATGTCGTTCGTCACGGTCGCCTTTCTGGAACACGAAATGCAGACATCGCTTCTCTTCTTTCCTCCATGGAAGCAGATAGATATATCGCCTCACATGACGTACGTGTCGATATTGCCCACCTCCTCATGCTTGCGGACTGTTCAATTACTTCTCGTCCTCATGCACAAAAGCTCATGCGTGAGCTCATTCAGCTATATGATGAAGGTGTGCCACAATCTGTGTTTAATCCCGCCTATGAAGATATTCACGCAGGAATTGAGTCACATATCATTGCCATGATTGGCATGGACAGCGGAGGGAGGCTCCATGTTGCACGATCGAGAAATGATGAGGTTGCAACGTGTCTTCGTCTTTATGCACGATCTGCTGCCCTCGCCCAGATCGAATCCTTGCTTGCTCTGCGTCTTCTTCTCCTTGAACTTGCACAGGAACATCTTCAGACCATCATGCCAGGATTTACCCACCTTCAACATGCACAGCCAACAACACTTGCCCATCACATGCTTGCATATGAGCAGATGTTTGCGCGCGATACAAACCGACTTCTCTGTGCATATGAACACATAAACGCCTCTCCTCTTGGTGCTGCTGCATTTGCTTCAACTGGGTATCCAATCGATCGTGAGCAGACAAGCAGAGATCTTGGATTTCAAACCATTGTTGAGAACAGCATGGATGCAGTTTCCTCCCGCGATTTTGCATGTGAGCTCCTTTCTGCTGATACTATTCTTGAGATGCACATTAGCAGACTTTGTGAAGAACTTATTATCTGGAACTCTGGCCTCACCCGGTTTGTTGAACTTGATGATGCCTACTGTTCCACAAGTTCCATTATGCCTCAAAAGAAAAATCCAGATGTAGCTGAACTCCTCCGTTCAAGGACAGGAACCCTCCTTGGTGCTTTTACTTCCGCTATTACTATCATGAAAGCTCTCCCTCTGACCTATAATAGAGATCTGCAAGATCTCAACCCTCACCTCTTCTCAGGTACGAAGCATATTGCACGAGACCTTCGCCTCCTGGCTGGTATGCTTCAAACCGCAAAATTTCAAAAGGAACGCATGCATGCACAGGCAGGAGAAGGGTACTCCACAGCTACTGGTCTTGCAGATTATCTTGTCTGTGTATATGATATCCCATTTCGCGAGGCACATAATATCATTGGGAGAGCAGTGCGTGCTGACAGTCTCCAGCTGCAAACCCTTGATCTCGCAGCACAGGAGATCACAGGACATACTCTTTCTGAAAAAGGCCTGACAAAAGAAGAGATTGATCGAGTACTAGATCCTGCATACAGTGTATCATCACGCTCTAACTTTGGAGGGCCAGCACCTTCTGCAGTGAAACAGGCACTCAAACACCGAAAAGAGATAGTAAAACAACATAGTACCGAATTCTTCGCACTCTCACAGAATGTCTCACGTGCAGAAGAAACATTGATTGAAAAAGCACGGCAATTCATACAAGAGAATAAAGAAAATCATGCTGAACATAAAACTGATTAACGAAAACATGACGGAATCATTATGCAAGACAGTACGAGCTCAAATACCATAGATATAGCCTCTGGAGATATTGTTACGTGCACTATTGGAAACATCTCTCTGTGTGGTGTGTACGTAACGGAACGTAACGGAATGGCGGTTATAAAACTGGATTCTGGATACAATATCGGAGTCTCCCATCAAAATTGTATTGTGCAAGAGAAGCATCATGGCGAGTCTGCAAAGGTTATACATGAGGTCGAACAAAATCCTCTTCTTCCCTGCGTTTCCATCATCTCGACTGGGGGAACGGTTGCAAGCAGTGTTGATTATCGAACCGGTGCTGTCACAAGCAAGTTTGAGGTACAAGAGATCCTCTCACTGATCCCTGGCCTCGCTAAAATGGCTCAATTTCGCTCGATTCAACTCTCAAATATCTTATCTGAGAATATGGCAGTCTCCATCTGGCAAGAGATGGCACAAGCGGCATATGATGAGATTCAGGCCGGTGCACAGGGTGTTATCATTACTCATGGAACAGATACCATGGCATACAGTGCAGCAGCACTTTCTTTTATGCTGAAAACCCCTGTTCCAATTGTATTTGTTGGTTCTCAGCGCTCTGCTGATCGTCCAAGCAGTGACAATATCATGAATATGCTCTGTGCTACTAAAACAGCATTAGAAGGCCCAAGTGAGGTCACTGTCGTGATGCATGCTTCAACAAATGACGACAGATGTGCTATTCACCGCGGGGTTCGTGTTCGAAAGATGCATACCTCATGCCGTGATGCATTTCAAAGTATCGATATTCCCCCCCTTGGATATGTCTCATATCCAGATCTTGAGATAAGCCTGAGATCAGAAAACACTGATTTAGAGGCAAAAAATGATGCAAAAACAGAGCTCTCGCTTTCTTTAGCTATGGAAGAGCGCTGTGGCCTTGTCTATTACTATCCTGGAGCATCAGTAGATGTACTTGATGCATATCAACATTATAAAGGGCTGATCATTGCTGGTACTGGACTTGGACATTGTTCTACGGAGTGGGTCAGACGACTTGGAGAGATGAGTTCATCTGGTATGGTTATTGTGATGGTGAGCCAGTGTCTGAATGGAAAGGTCTGTAATCGGGTATATGATACTGGTCGAGATCTACTTGCTGTTGGTGTGATAGAGGGTGGAGATATGCTTCCTGAGGTTGCACTTGTGAAATTAATGTGGGTGCTTGCACATGCATCAGGTGACGAGCCAAGAGCTATGATGCAAAAAGATCTGGTTCATGAAAAGAATGAAAGCAGTTTTGTTGCATGGAGAGGTGTACCATGAAAAAAGGGCACGAAAAAGGACGTGATGCAGATGATGCATTAGGTGATGCATTTGATGAAGAGTTCAACTATGGGGCACTTGGCCTCAAAGCAGGGCTTGAAATTCATCAGCAGCTCAATAGCAAGCAAAAGTTATTTTGTCACTGTCCAACGGTGTTTCGAGAGGCATCAGAGTCAACGCACTCATGTACACGATATCTTCAAGCAACACGTAGTGAGCTTGGAGAGGTTGATAAGGCTGCGCTTGAGGAGATGATGAATGTTCGCGAGTTCACCTATCTTGGTTATGATACGACATGCCTTGTAGAAACTGATGAAGAACCACCAGCTCCCTTAAATCCTGAAGCCTTTGAGATTGCGCTTACCATTGCAAAGATGTTTCAGATGAATATCATTCCTCAAGTACATACGATGCGAAAACTCGTTATTGACGGCTCAAATACGGGTGGGTTTCAGCGCACTGCTCTCATTGCTGTTTTAGGACAGTTATCTGGAGGAGAAGTTATTGAGACGATATGCCTTGAAGAGGATGCATGTCAGCGAACCCCAAGTGGTGCATTTTCCTTAGATCGGCTAGGAATTCCTTTAATTGAGATTGCAACAGCTCCATGCATCCGAACGCCAGAGGAAGCATATCACGTTGCGGCAGAGATCGGGATGTGTCTTCGCTCAACCGGACGAGTGAAGCGTGGGCTTGGAACGATTCGACAGGATGTGAATGTGTCCATTGCAAAGGGTGCACGCGTTGAGATTAAGGGTGTGCAGGAGTTGGCTCTTCTCTCTGAGGTTGTTCGAAGAGAGGTTATGCGTCAGGTCTATCTGCTTGAGATTCGTGATGAACTCCGTGATAGAGGTGCTCTGGTATCTGATGAAGATACCCCTGTTGATGTGACGGATCTCTTTTCTCAGTCAAAGAGTAAGGTACTCAAAAAGGCTGATACCGTCTTTGCGCTGCGACTTCGAAAGTTTGGAGGGCTTGTTGGGCGCGAGATCCAGCCCAGTCGCAGGCTTGGAAGTGAGATGAGTGATTATGCAAAGAAGTGTGGAGTTGGCGGCCTGTTTCATTCTGATGAGCTTCCTGCGTATGGGGTGACTGAAGAGGATGTATCAGCCCTTTTCTCACGCATGGGTGCAGATCCTACTGACTGTATTGTGCTTGTTGCAGATACAAAGGAACGTTGTTTGTGTGCAATGAAGCAGATAGTGCATCGCGCCCGGCTTGCACTGGAAGGTATTCCAAAAGAGACACGTAAGTTTTTGGATGGGGGTTCATCAGCTTATATGCGCCCTCTTCCGGGTGCTGCACGTATGTATCCAGAGACTGATGTGCTCACCGTTGATGTATCTGATGAGTATGTGTCTTCTCTTCCCCTCCCTGAGCTTTTGACTGATAGATCCGCACGGTATCAAAAGGAGTTTGGATTTGATGACCAGGTCTCTCGAAAGCTTGCAGATTCGCCGTACTCCTTGCTGTTTGAAGAGCTGGCGCAGGCTGGTTTGAAGCCTGAGCTGGTTATGCGGACTGTTATTGGAACAATGAAAGAGGTTGAGAGAAAAGGTGTCAATACGGCACGGATATCTGATGGTTATATCAGATCGATTTTATTTGCCGTGCATGAAGGAACGATTGCAAAGGAGGCAATTCCAGATCTTTTGGAAAATGGAATGGATAAGCAACCAGGTGATTTTGGCTCGGTCTCATCTGTTGATGCAGACACTCTTTTGATGCGAGCAGAGGAGATTGTCTCCGAGAGGATTGCTTTTGTCAAAGAACGAGGGATGGGTTCTGTTGCGCCTTTAATGGGTGTTATTATGAAAGAGATGCGTGGTTCTGTTGATGGAAAGCGTGTGAATGAGGCGGTCTCTATTGCAGTGGAAAAAGCTCTAAAGGAGTAACTGGATCCAGCAGTTGTTTGCAATACTCTTGGTGTTTTGGAATCTGATGCTCTGTGATGCCCATAGCACCTTTTTTTTCGAAGTTTGGGCATGAGAGCACTTATTTATAGAAATAGATAGGCAAGCACAACCAAACGATTCTCTGGGATAGAGGTACCTTCAAAGAACCATATACAGTAGAGCAGAGACACGAGGTCAAGACTGAAAGGTGTTTTTGGCACTCATCGTGAGTTATACTATTTTTTCAATGGTTCTCCTTGTAATAAAAGGGAGTGCTACTAGTTGCAACTGATTTCAAACAATTGGAAAGCAGAAAGGCGTGTTTAGAACCCAGTATTATACTGTATCATTATATGCTGTTTCAGACAACGATATAGTATGACAGGGTGGTTGCACCTGTCGCATAACTCATCATTCCTCCACTCATCATTCCTCCAAACGAACCTAAGACACACTCCAAACAAACTACCTCATAAACCACACAGAAATACAAAAATTCACCTTCACTCATCTATTCATCTATATCCCACCTATATCCCATCTATATCTCCTCTTTTGCAGAACTTCGCCAGTAAGGGCCGGGTGTGTAAGACAAGGTGGTACCAGATACGCGGTAATGTTCTTCATTTATAGTTTGAGATGTCACCTATCTCTGAAAATGGGTTCTCATGCATGTATCACTCTTTTGGATCGCTATATTGCCTTTGAATTAGATCTCATTTATTTGGATAAAAATAGTTGAATACGACCCAGATACACAAATGAACAACCATGTACCATCAAATACGAAGATAAATAACCATTCGACGGGTTTGTGAGCAAAACCCCAACCAGTTTTACGAAACCGTAATTCCTTAGCAATATTTCTACCCACGGCAAAAAATGTAATTTTCTACAAAAACAAGTTGTAGAGAATGGATTGTAACATTTTATGGATAGCTTATTACATTCTATCCTTATAGGGGATTTCAAATATCTATTTCCCACGAATTCCGCATGAGGGGTTATTTCACTTGTGGGTAGAGTTTTAATAGGGAGTTACGGCTAAAACTTTCAAAAAAATGAACGAGAAAAGGATAAGACTCTATCTTCCAAACAATGCACGAATGCTATGACTTTCTTGCACGTTTTCAAAGGTATACTCTGTTGTTCCTCCAACACCTATTCCATCAATAAGTACTGCTTTTACTTGGTATCCTTGTTCTGGAACGATGAGAAATGTCTGGCTTGATCCTGCCGTAATAGATACCTCTCCAAATGGCTCAATTGTTCCTCCAGCATCTGCCCGTGAAACAATCGTGTACGTCATTTCTTCTTCTGCTTGTACTATGGCATCTGTTTGTTCTGGAACGTTTTCGCTTTGTTCACCCTCATACCACCCACGGGACTGAATGACATAGTTCGTATCAGCAATAATACGAAGCACTTTTTCTGGTGGCATCTCGTTACCGTTGCTACGCAGAGTGGTATATTCACTTCCTGGAACTGCTTTTATGGTAAATGTTAATGGTGTCCCTTTATCTACAAAAAGCGATCCTGATGGAGAGATTTTGGTATGTATATCTGAATCAGTGACAATGCTTACTTTTCCTTCGGGTGCTGGTGGAACCTCTACTCCAAACTGAGCTGTGATCATATGATCATCTGTAACCAGCTCAAATGTGTAAACAGATATAGGATCAACTGCTTTTCCATCAATAATCAGATTTGAGATAATATATCCCATATCTGGTATTATTACAAACTCTTGTGCCCCGTTTGGTTCTACTGCAATCTGACCCGCTGGATTGATGACACCACCATACTCTGCCTGAGCCGTGATAGTATATGAGGTAGGAGTTTGAGTTTGTTCTGGTGTTGGTATCGCTGTTGGCAGTGGTGGCAGCTCTGGTGTGAGTATTGTTGTTGGTTCAAGTGTTATAATTGAGTTTGATGGTTCTATAGGCACGACTTTAATGAGAGGTTCAGTTGTTGGCACTGGTAGTTCTGGCTCTATCTCTTCAACTACTTTCGCTTGCACCATAAATGACGTCTCAAGCAATAATGGCTCTTCAGCACCGACATCAAGAGTAAGCGTGTACGTTCCTGGATCAATGTCAAGTTTGGAGATAGAGGCATACACTGTTGTGCTGCTGACAACTATCACTGGCATGCGTTTTATCACTTCACCCCCCTCGTTCATGAACAATATTGCCTGTGCAGATGAAAATAAGCCAGTATCACTTACTATTGTAATGATCACCTCGTCACCAAAAATTCCAAACTTTGGCTCAACAATACTTGCCACAGAATCAGAAACAGATGGTACGCCGATAAAACATATCCCCATCAGTATAATATATAGTATCTGACTGATCCCCCTATTCAGCATAAGAGTATAGGTTCACGTCTCAAGAGATAAAGGTAGTGGCAAAAAAAGAGGCAAAAAAGAGGGTTATTTTTGAACAAATGAAACAAAAATCGTATGATCTTGTGTTCGTTCCGCAATTGTATGCTCTAAAACCGGCCCAATGAATACACCATCAACCAATACATCTGCAACCGCATGTCCTTCATCTGGCACAATTGAGAAGATGACATCTCCACCTGAGGAACAGACCTCTCCAGAGGGAATGATCTGGCCACCATTTCCAGCTACTGCTGTAATACATGAGGTCACTACTGGAACTGTTGCAAAAAATGCGGTAATGCTGCGATCGCTAGAGACTGAGTCAAAGTGAAATGAATCAGATGCACCACTGAATAAACCATCAACTAGCACATCTGAAATAATATTTCCTTCATGAGCAACTATCTTAAACTCAAGAGGACTTCCTTCTGGCACACATATCACACCCTCTGGGATAATGGATCCATTTGGTCCTGCATTTGCGGTGACACAGTATTCAACAATTGGTATCATCTCAAATGTTGCTGTTATTGTATGGTTTGCCTGCACAGACTCAAATATATACTCTCCTACTGCACCAACTGAATTACCATCAACTACCACATTAATGATTTTATAGCCCTCATTTGGCTGAATTGAAAGTACAGCTCTTCCAGTATTTTCATCAAGGGTTGAGTGAATAGATCCACCAGCTCCTACGTTAATAGTTATGATATACATGATTGTAAGCTGTGTGGTGGCTTGTTCAGGGTTTTGTTCGGTCCCCTGCTCTATAATCTCTTCGCTCTGTTCATTGACAGGCACGCTCGGAGGAGTTTCGTCTGTGACTGGCTCTTGCTCTGTAACCCCTTCGCCCTGTTCGTTGGCAGGCACGCTCGCAGGAGTTTCGTCTGTGATTGGCTCTTGCTCTATAGCCTCTTCGCCCTGTTCGTTGGTAGGCACACTCAGGAGAGCTACGTCTGTCACTGGAGCTGCAGTTATTGTCAGTGAAACGTCGGTTAACCTGTATGCATCTTCGTTTTCATTTCGCACTTCTATTGTATACACACCTGGCAACAAAGTAGAAAGATCTGGAACATGCACAGCATAATTGCTTATCACTTCAGCAGGAATGGTGTTCATCGTTCCATCCACAGCGATAAATCCAACTCCTGTCACTGGAAGCAGCAACTCTCCAAATCCTAAAAATTTTGTGTCAGATCCAATAATCGTTAATGTTTGATCTGATCCACATACGATAGTGTCTGGAACAAGTGTAAGTGCTGCATTACTTGCCCACACTGACGCACATGATAATGACACACATATCAGCAAAAAAATGGCATATGTGCCTATTTTCATCTTGTAACTCATACTGTATACATCCCCCCATGGAATACATTAACTATTGAGCAGACGTTTATAAAACAGTTTTCACCCTCGCCAAGCACGGCGAGGACGCGCCTGCCTGTTAGCCATCCTCCTCCGTCGGATGACTAAAGAAGCATCAAACTGCCGTTCTTTCTGCGGCCCGCTTGTCCACTCACGTCGCAAATGCACCTTCCGTTGATGGGATATGTGACAACTGCCGTTCTTTGTGCGTCCCGCTTGTCACTCGCGTCGAAAATCCGCTTACTGCTGGGCTATCCAAGACGCAAATGAATAACCGTGTGACGGGTATGCGACCAACGGAAGCAGACCCCAAGTGCTTTTACTAGATTTTTTCACAAACTCGCCAGGCACGGCGAGGACGCGCCTCCCTTGAAGCCATCCTCCTTCGTCAGATGGCTTGAGAGGGATAAAACTGCCGTTCTTTCTGCGTCCCGTTTGGCACTCGCGTCGAAAATCCGCCTACTACTGGGCTATCCAATACGCAAATGAACAACCATTCGACGGGTATGCGACCAACGGAAGCATACCCCAAGTGCTTTTACTCACTTTTTAGGACAAGTCAAGATGCGAAGCCAGGAAGTTAAAAAGTTTATTGACGACCACCAGCACCTGTTTTGGTACTCGCCAGCGCCCAAAAATGAAACAGTGAGCGATGAGTTATTGGTAGAAATGGTACTAAACTATGGTACTATGGATGATGTAAGAGGTTTATTTGCGGTGATGGGAATGGAAAATGTTGCCAATATTTTTTTTGAGTCAGTTAACAAAAGTGAAAGGCGAAAAGGCAATTATCACGAATTGGTGTTGAATTATTTTACCTTGTTATTTAATCGTTATGTATCTTGAGATTTTGGTTGTAGATGAAATTGGATTTTTTACCGTTTGTAGGTCTTATATATCTTTTTCATTAAAAAAGAACAAGTAAATAGCCTAATCCCCAAGAATTGTCTCCATTATTCCCTTCTTTCTCTTATTTGGGGTTGACTTACTTGTATTTTTCTGGCTCTTTGTTTTTGTTCCTTCCAGATTTGCAATCTGCTCATATAACTCTTTTAATTCATCAGTTATCTTGTCTGGAATGAGAACTATGATCTGCACAAGGAGATCTCCTGGGCGCCCGCGACGTTTTATCCCTTCACCAGCGACACGCAGTTTCTTTCCTGGCTGTATTCCTGCGGGAACTTTGAGATCTAACTTTTTTTCATCGATTGTTGTGATCACGATCGTTGTTCCAAGCACTGCTTGTGCGGGGGAGATTGTTTCTTTTATCTCAAGATTGTCACCAACTCTGGTGAAGACCGGATCTGGCTTGACTATGAACTCAAGATAGAGATCTCCATTTCGTGCTCCTTGATCTCCAGCCTCTCCATATCCCTCAAGGCGTAGCCGAGATCCGGTCTCAACACCTGCTGGAATATGAACGGTGTTTGTGCGTTTTACCCTCTCCGTTCCTTTCCCCTTACATGCAGAACATTGCATCTCAGGAATGGAACCTACGCCACTACAGTGATCACAGACCATCTGACGTACAAAGTTTCCAAATGGAGTATGAGTAGCCTGGCGAATCTGTCCAGAACCACCACATTTTGGGCACTTTGTCGTCTTTTTATTCTCGCTTCCGGTTCCATCACATTTTCGACAGGCCTCATAATGCATTAAGTCAAGATCACGATCCACTCCACGGGCTGCTTCTTTTAATGTGATCTCCAGTCTCATCAAGAGATCAGCGCCACGTTGGGGCCCTGCCTGCCTTCGACCTCCTCCGAAAATATCAGATGCAAAATCAAAAATGTCTCCAAAACCGGAGAAATCGGCATGAAAGCCGCCTCCGTATCCGCCACCACCGTATGTACCTTTTGATGCATTTTTGAAGTTTTCATGTCCAAGCTGATCATACTGAGCACGCTTCTGGGGATCAGAAAGCGTATCATATGCTTCATTTATCTCCTTAAATTTCTCCTCAGCCTTTTCATCCTTGCTTACATCAGGGTGGTACTTTCGGGCAAGGTTGCGGTACGCTTTTTTAATCTCTTTTTCATCTGCACTTCGTGAAACTCCAAGCAGATCATAGAAATCACCCGCAACCATGTAAACTCACTCACTCCTTCTTTTCGGTGTAATCAGCATCGACAACGTCGTCATTCTCTGCACTTTCACCTGCGTGAGCCTGACTCTCTTTTGCCTGCTCTTCTTCTTGGACTTTCTGATAGATCTTTGTGGTTGCAGCAAAGACAACTTCGGTGAGTGCTTCAACCTCTGTCTTGATCTTTTCGATATCTTCTTCAAGCGCTGCTTTGAGCTTTTCGATACCAGCCTCAATCTTTTCCTTGTCCTCAGTTTCGATCTTTTCTGCATTCTCTTTTAAGAGTTTCTCAGCAGAGAAGATGGCCATATCTGCAGTGTTACGAAGCTCGATCTCTTCTTTCTTTTTATTGTCTTCTTCTTCGAACTTCTTTGCATCACTGACCATGCGCTCGATCTCATCGTCTGAGAGTTTTTTGCTTCCTTTAATCGAAATTGTCTGCTCATTTCCAGATCCAAGATCTTTTGCAGAGACATTGATGATACCATTTGAGTCGATGTCAAAGGTAACCTCGATCTGTGGAAGGCCTCGTGGTGCTGGTGGAATACCTGTGAGATGGAACTTGCCGAGTGTGAAGTTATCTGCTGCAAGTTTTCGCTCACCCTGCACGACATGAATCTCGACAGAGGTTTGATTATCTGCTGCAGTTGAGAAGATCTGGCTCTTCTTCGTGGGGATGGTAGTATTACGCTCTATCAATGGAGTTGCGATTCCTCCAAGGGTCTCAATGGACAGTGTCAGTGGGGTGACATCTAACAGCACAATGTCACTTGTCTCGCCTGATAACACACCACCCTGAATCGCTGCACCAAGTCCAACGCATTCATCTGGGTTGATACCTTTATCAGGTTCTTTTTTCAGTATGGCGCGTACTTTTTCCTGTACAAGTGGAACACGGGTTGAGCCACCAACTAAGAGCACGTGATCTATCTTGGATGGTTCAAGGCCTGAATCTGATAATGCTTGTTTTAATGGTCCGATTGTCTTATCTACGAGATCTGAGATCAGCTGTTCAAACTTTGCACGAGTCAGGTCGATATCGAGGAATTTCGGCCCTGATGAATCGGTTGTGATGTATGGAAGGTTGATATTGGTCTTTTGCGTCTGTGAAAGTTCTACTTTCGCGTTTTCAGCTGCATCACGCAGACGCTGCATTGCCATTGGGTCATTTTTTAGATCGATGCCACTGGTTTTTTTGAACTCATCTACCAGGTACTCGATGACACGCTGATCAAAGTCGTCACCACCAAGATGATTGTCTCCTGCCGTTGCCTGAACCTCAAATACGCCGTCACCAAGGGTCAAGATAGAGACATCAAATGTACCTCCACCAAGATCATAGACAACGATTGTGCGGTCATCTTCCTTGTCGACACCATATGCAAGGGCACTTGCAGTAGGCTCATTGATGATACGTAGTACCTCAAGCCCTGCGATCTTTCCAGCATCTTTTGTTGCCTGACGCTGACTGTCATTGAAATATGCAGGAACGGTAATGACTGCTTTTGTGATAGTCTCTCCAAGGTATGCCTCTGCATCTGTTTTGAGTTTTTGCAGAACCATTGCAGAGATCTCCTGTGGGGTGTAGTTCTTGCTATTGATGGTATATTTTGTATTGGTTCCCATGTCTCGCTTGGCTGACATCACCGTTCCACCAGGATTTGTGATGGCCTGTCGTTTTGCAAGACTTCCAACAAGTCGTTCTCCATCTTTTGTGAATCCAACAACTGACGGAGTGGTACGTCCTCCTTCTGCATTTGGAATGATGGTTGCTTTTCCACCCTCTATGATGGCCATACATGAGTTTGTTGTTCCAAGGTCAATTCCTAAAATCTTATCTGATGCCATAGTTTATCTCCTTTTTATTTCTCTATATATATTTTCATATGATCTCAACGTTCTGGTCTCTTATTCCTTGATTTCTCTCTTGGATTTTTATGTTATCCACTGTGAGTCTTCATTTCCTTTTGAAACCGTTACTTTTGCACATCTTATGACACGATCATTTCGTATATACCCTCGATTTATCTCGTCAATAACGGTTCCTTCTGGCTCGCTTGAAGGAATGTACGCTATTGCTTCGTGAAGTGTAGGATCAAATTGTTCTTTTTGCGAGGAAAACGCCGTGATCCCCTGTTTTTCGAGTGCATTTTCAAGTTGTCTCTTGATCTGAAGAATGCCTTCTGGGATCTGATCTTCTTGTGCTGAAGTGGCACGTTCGAAGTTATCAGAAACTTCGAGGAGGTCACGAGCAAAGGCCGTGACTGCCGAGGTGACTTGCCTCTCTATCTCCTGATAACTTCGGCGTCTTATGTTTTCGAGGTCTGCTGCCAGACGCAGGTGTTTTTCTAGAAGTTCAGAGTACTGATTTTGGCATAATGCAAGAGGATCATCTAATTCAGCCTCAAATGAAGGGTCTTGCATCTCTTGCCCCTCTGTTTCTTCTATGTCAGTATCCAAACCCTGTGGTTCTCCAGTGCTTTGGTACTTCTCTTCTGAGGTCTGTTCCATTGTTACACTCAAATGTTGTATTGTAGTTCTATATAAACATATTGCAAATTGACAATTTTGTGTGTATTTAAATGATTTCATTTCTCATGAAAATGGCTGAAATTATTCGCATTAAGCGCTTTATTTTTGGGTTATCTGAAGAGCGCATGTTCATAACACTTACTAAAGGTTAGTATCAATTTTTCATCTGCGCTTCTTTGGGTGATCCTTTTCATCACTGAGGCGCTAGTATATGTACAATGAAGCAAAAGCGTGCATTGCTCTCAGTCTGGAAAAAGGACGGTATCGTCGAGCTTGCGAAAAAACTTGAAAACGCAGGATATGAGTTGATTAGTTCTGGTGGGACTGCTCAGGCACTGCGACAGAGTGGTATCTGTGTCACTGAGGTCTCTGATTATACTGGATTTCCAGAGATGATGGATGGGCGTGTGAAGACACTCCACCCACGGATACATGGTGGTCTGCTTGGAAGACTTGGCATTGATGATGCAGTGATGGAAAAACATGATATTCCATCGATTGATCTCTTGGTTGTGAATCTTTATCCATTTGAAGAGATGTCAAAGCAAGCGCTTCCTCTTGATGAGCTTATCGAGTTTATCGATATCGGTGGCCCAGCAATGATCCGTGCTGCTGCAAAGAACTATAAAGATACTATTGTTGTTATTGATCCTGGTGATTATTCTTTGATTGCTGAGTCCCTCTCTACTCAGCATGAGCTCTCTTTAAAAGATCGTTTGAAGCTTGCTGCGAAGGTATTTTCGGCAATGGCAAAGTATGATGGTGAGATCTCAAATTATCTTGGAGCATATCTCACAAGAGAGGATGATTCCTCTTTTTCTATGCCTCCTGTCTACTCTGTGCAGTTTGAGTGTGGCCGCTCACTTCGATATGGTGAGAATCCTCATCAGCAGGCAATGGTGTATGGAACATCTGGGATTGCGGGCTGTGCGGTGCTTCAAGGTAAGGAGATGTCTTATAATAATTATCTGGATCTTGACTCTTGTTATCATCTGCTTTTGGAGTTTACTGAGCCAGCGGCGGTTATTGTCAAGCACAATAATCCCTGTGGTGTTGCAACCGGCAAAGATGTTTTGAAATCCTATCTCTGTGCCCGTGATATTGATCCAGAGTCTGCGTATGGGTCTGTTGTTTGTGTGAATCGTGAGGTAGATGAGAGGCTTGCAGAGGAGATTGCCTCTACCTTTGTAGAGATCATTGCAGCACCTTCGTTTTCTGCACAAGCTCTTGAGATCTGTACACAAAAAGAGAATATGCGTGTCATTGTGCTAGGTGAGCCAATTGTATCACCTGAGATAAGATCTATTGATGGCGGTGCTCTTGTTCAAAGAACTCCTCCTATTGTTGAGAACTGGAAAGTGGTGACTGAACGTGATCCTTCGGCTGCTGAGGAGGCTGCGATGGCGCTTGCCATGAAGGTCTGTGCGCATACAAAGAGTAATACGATTATTTTTGCTGATGCAACACGTGCGATAGGTATTGGTGCGGGGCAGATGAGTAGGGTTGATGCAGCACGGATTGCGATTCAAAAGGCACGTTTCCCACTTACTGGAACTGCTGTTGCTTCTGATGCGTTTTTGCCTTTTCCAGATACGCTTGAGATCTGTAATCAGGCTGGTGCAACTGCACTTGTGCAACCTGGTGGTTCTATTCGAGATGCTGAGGTTATTCAGGCTGCAAATAAGGTAGGAATGGCGATGGTGTTTACCGGTGTGCGCCATTTCAAACATTGATCATATGTTGTCATGAAGCGTCGAGGTATTAAAACCCTTTTTGAGTGGGGAGAGGAGAATCGAGGGACACGTTCTCCTGGTTCAGAGTCGCGAGCTCAGGGAGAAGGATCGGCTCGTGAGTCTGGTGCGGAGCATGTGTCTCGTCAGGTTTTGAGTGTTTCTGCTTTTTCAACGCTTGTTTCTGGTCTACTGAGTGTTCCCTCTCTGACAGATGTCTGCGTACGTGGTGAGGCCAGAAATGTCAAACGAAGTGGTGGTCATCTGTATTTTTCGCTTTGTGAGTTTGGTGAACAGGAGGCTGTTGTCAGCTGTAAGATGTGGAGGTCTTCTGTAGGCAGGCTTTCTTTTCCTCTTGAAGATGGGATCGCTGTTTTTGCATATGGGTCGGTGCAGTGTTATGCTCCTCATGGTACCTATAGCCTGATTATTACAGATATGCAGGCAGATGGTGCTGGAGAGAAGTATCTGCTGCTTGAACGGTGGAAGCGTGAGTTATCTGAGGAAGGGGTTTTTTCCCATCAGCGAAAGCGAGCACTTCCTCGTTATCCAACCAGAGTCGGGGTTGTTACGTCTCCTACCGGGGCAGTGTTTCATGATATTAAAAATATCATTGCAAATCGATTTCCCCTTGAGCTTGTTCTTTCTCCAACAAGTGTGCAGGGCTCAGATGCACATCGAGAGATTGCAGCTGCAATCTTTCGTCTTGAAGATTTCGTTGATATTATCATTGTTTGCCGTGGTGGGGGGAGTTTTGAGGATCTCTTTGCATTTCAACATCCTGATGTTGTTCGAGCGATTGCAGCGGCACCAGTTCCTGTTATCTCAGCAATTGGGCATGAGGTTGATGTGACACTTGCTGATCTTGCTGCTGATGTCCGTGCTTCTACTCCATCACATGCAGCAGAGTTGGCTGTTCCTGATAGAAGTTCTGAGATTTTGCTGCTGCGCGAGTATAAGAAACGGTTCTTTCAGGCAGTTTTGTCTCGTCTTGAGTATGCATTTGAGTCTTTGAATGAGGCAAGAGAGCGATTTTTACCATCTGTTCTTCTACGCGGAGTCATGAGACGTCAGGAACAGCTAGCAGATCAGACCGAACGGATGGAACGTGCTGTTTTGATACGGTATGATTCAGCTCGGCGTGATCTTGTGTCTGTTTCTGCAGAGATGAAGGCTTATCATCCTGCGATCCATTTTTCACGCCAAATTAAGGAGAGGCAAGCGATGCTTCTTGCGGTGCATGATCATTTTCATGGATGCTTTGCAAATCAGATCTCTGCACATCGTGCTGAGCTGGATCATTTGCTTTCTCTCTTTAAAGCACATGATCCCCGCGCTCCTTTTGCGAAAGGGTACTGTATTGCAAGAGGGACGGGTGGCTCTCTTATTCGCTCGGTTGGAGAGATGGAGGTTGGATCTGATATTATGGTAGTATGTGTTGATGGAACAGCAACAGCGACTGTGAGTTCTATTGATAAAACGAGGGTTATATATGAGTAATTTTGAGGAGTTAATGCGTGAAATTAAGGTCCTGATTCAAAAGATTGAGGATAGTGAGACAAGTCTTGAAGAGAGTATCTCTGTCTATGAACGGGGTATTTCTCTTATTGAGGAGTGTGGAAAGATTCTTGAGAATGCCGAGATGAAGATATCTGAATTAAAAAAGGAGTAAAAGAATTTTTTGCGAAAAAATTCAGTAAAAGCAATCGGGGTATGCTTCCGTTGGTCGCATACCCGTCACATGGTTGTTCAGGTGCGTATTTGATGTCCCCTGGTTACTCTCAAGAACGGCAGTTTTATGCCTCTTTAGTCATCCGACGAAGGAGGATAGCTAACGGGCAGGCGCGTCCTCGCCGTGCCTGGCGAGTTTGGGAAAAAAGCTCGTAATAGCCCTTGGGGTAAGCTTCCGTGGCTCGCATACCCGCCGGAGGGTGGTTCATTTGCGTGTTGGATAGCCCAGTAGTAGGGGCAGATTTTCGACGTGAGTGCCAAACGGGCCGCAGAAAGAACGGCAGTTTGATCCCTCTCAAGCCATCTGACGAAGGAGGATGGCTTCAAGGGAGGCGCGTCCTCGCCGTGCCTGGCGAGCTCTTGAATCATCCTGACAAAGTCATGATGGCTTCACGGGAAGCGCGTCCTCACCGTGCTTGGTGAGTTTTCTTAAAGTCAACAATGGTGTAGATATCATTCAATAATTCGTCTGAACACAAATCGAAAACCAATGGGAAGAATTTTAACTTTCCCATCTGCTTTGAGTTTTCTATCATCTCCTTTATATTCTCATCGAGTGGAAGAGTTAACACCTCTGTACGGGCTTTTTCCGGTATGAACAGGCTTACCTTGAAAAACCCATCCCAGATGGAAAGCCATAAGACGGTCACTTCTTTTTGTGTTCCTCGAACAGTTGTCCATTTATACAACGCTTTTCCGAGCCAGGCCTTACCGTCATTGTAATAACGCCAATTTACTTCAATATCGCGGTTTTTAAGTTCTTCGATGAACTTTACATAGGTGTTATTCGCCGCACCAAGTCCCTCAGCGATAATTTCATTCGTTGGCTCTATGCTTGAATCACGCAATAATTGTTGTTCTTTCAAACTTTCATTCCTCTGTCATAGTGGTCCAGCTTCAGAGGTTACTATTTAAGTTGAAATAGCCACCTCTTCTTTCTCTTTCCATTAGTTCTCTGTTGCCCGCTGTCCAAGATCAAATGCAGAGAGATTCATCTCCTTACTTTTCTCTGGAACTTTGCGTGCAACCGCTTCCCGAAGTGAACTCTCCTGAAGTGGGATAAACCGTGATGCAGCACCTAATAGCACCACATTTTGTGTGAGAATTGTTCCTGCCTGCTCTGCAAGAGTTTTGGCATCTATGGAAAGCACCGTCTTCGTTGTGCATGCAGAAAGCAAGAGCTCACGCCCTGGATCTGGAAGATCTTGTACAAACACTGATGTTGGAAGCACATATTCATTATTTGTCACAATCACTCCTTCCTTCTTCATATAGTGGGAATGACGTGCAGTCTCCAAGAGATCAAATGATATCATGAGATCTGCTTCTCCTGGTGCGATATGGGCCCCAAACTCCTGATCAATACGCACCTGACACTCAACAGAACCTCCACGTTGCGCCATACCATGTGTCTCAGCTCCACGAACAGATCTGCCTTCAATTACGCAAGCCTCGCCAATGATATTTGAAAGTAGAATTGTTCCCTGGCCACCGATCCCTGCAATAAAAACATCAAAACTCATTCTTTTCCCTCCCGACGAATTGCAGCAGATGGACAGATCTGCATACATAATCCACATCCAGAACACAGGCTTGTAATTGTGCACAATCCTCCAACAGCGACCTCAATTGCAGGACACCCAAATTTCACACATACCTTACATCCAATACAGTGTTCCTTTGATATGGTATATGTTGGACGTTTAATTCGTGCCTGTTTCTCTGAAATAACACATGCTTGCTTTGCAATAATTACCCGTACGCCAGAACGAGCCTTTGCCTCCTGCAGCACCGCTCGAAACTGTGCCATATCATTTGGACTTACAGTCTCTACAAATGAAGCCCCACATCCTCTGCATATCTCTTCAAGGGAGACACGGGGGGAGACATCATCAGTTGCTGTTAGACCTGTGAGAGGATTTGGCTGATGGCCTGTCATTGCAGTCACACGATTATCTAAAATCACCACAACGATATTTGCACCATTATATACGGCATTTAGCAGCCCCTGAACTCCCGTATGCAAAAATGTTCCATCTCCAATTGTGCATACCACATCCCGTTTCTCCCCAGAGAGTGAGATACCAGATGCAACCGTGATAGATGCTCCCATACAGATCGTGGTATCTACCGCACCAAGCTGAATTCCAAGGGTATAACACCCGATATCACTTGGAAAGATTGCATTCTTAAACACAGATTTCATCGAGAACATAGCTGCTCGATGGGGGCAGCCTGCACACAGAATCGGTGGTCGGTTTGGCAGAGCAAGAGTCTGGGCCACAGAAGGAAATGTCTTAGCTTCAAACCCAGCACCCTGTAAGAGCGATGCAACACGAGCAGAGGTCAGCTCTCCTTCATATGGAACATGCCCTGTCTTCTTTCCATATATTATCGTTGTTGAATCTGCGACCTGACGCACTATCTCTTCAATTACTGGCTCTAACTCCTCAACAACAAAGACCTCATCATGCCCAGCAACAAAGTGGGCGAGCCATGCCTCATCAATGGGGTAGGCAGTAATGATCGCGTGAGAGAGCGTATCACCGATTACCTCCTGCACATACGCAGTAGAGATACCACCACTTATTACCGCTTTTTTCTTCTCACCTGTTGCTCGAAGCTCAAAGCGATTATACCCACGCTCAACAAGCCACCTTGCAATTTTTTTCTGCTTTTCATTCAGCTTCTTATGCAACTGGCGAGTGTGCGCAGGAATAACCACGTACTGAGTTGGGTCGCGGTTGAACTCACTTGTGCGTGTTGATGGAGAGGGTAATTCAAGCACAACATCACTTTTTGAGTGGCAGATTCGTGTTGTTGGGCGAAACATAACTGGCAATGAGAACTCTTCAGATACCAAAAATGCTTCTTTTACGAGATCATGCGCTTCTTGGACTGATCCAGGATCAAGACAGGGAATCTTTGCAAATGCAGCATATCTTCTGCTATCCTGTTCGTTTTGAGATGAATGTGCAAATGGATCATCAGCACATAGAATAACAAACCCACCATGCACACCGGTATATGCAGCGGTCATCAAGGGATCAGCTGCTACATTTAACCCAACATGTTTCATTGTTACCAGAGAGGAAAGCCCACACCACGCCGCAGCAAGTGCTTCCTCCAATGCAACTTTCTCATTTACAGACCACTCAATGTGATACCAGCGTTCATTATACCTTCGCAGGGTATCAATAATCTCTGAGGATGGTGTTCCTGGATATCCTGTGACAAACCCCACCGACGCCTCCAGACAGCCGTGAGCAATAGCTTCATTTCCAAGTAGATAGCGCGATTTCATTCCAAACACATTCTCCTTCTTCTCATAATAGACATGATGATCTTGATCTATGTCTTGATCTATGATCTATAATGATCTCTTATATTGATTGATAATGTAATACCATATCCGCTTTTCATCTCATATGAGATCGTACCTTGTTTCAACCTCTCCTCTCTTTGTCTCTGCTTTTTTGGTCTTCTCCATTCGATATGTTTATATGTATTTCTTTATAACGTTATTAGGTCAAATCAGAGGGCCCGTAGCATAGCCTGGTGGTGCACCCGGCTGATAACCGGGAGGTCATGCGTTCGAACCGCATCGGGCCCATTTTTCTCATTTTGTCTGTATATTGTTTTTGAATAGTGATGCTGTTTTTTCTCTCCATTCATTCTCGCACATTCATTCGGATAGTTCAATACAAGATGATGCCTACTCATAGGTATGGTAGATATTGCAGTCATCTGTGGTTCTCTCTCAGATTCACATGTTACTGATTCCATTGTGGGGATTCTTGATGAATATGGTCTTAGTTATGATCATCAGGTTCTGTCCGCCCATCGCGATCCAGAGGCACTAGAGGCCTATGTAAGATCTTCTAATGCTCGCGTTTTTATCTGTGTTGCAGGACTTGCCGCGGCTCTTCCTGGGGTTGTTGCTGCACGCACAAAAAAACCTGTGATTGGTGTTCCCGTCTCTGGAAAGCTTATGGGAGGTCTTGATGCCTTACTCTCTATTGTCCAAATGCCTCCAGGTGTTCCTGTTGCATGCGTAGGGGTAGATAATGGAAAAAATGCTGCTCATCTTGCTGCACGCATACTAGGATTGTACGAGTAAGCCAAGTGGGTAGATTGATGGTAGATTGATAATTTGATGGTAGATTGATAATAGGATTGATAATAGAAATGGAGTGAGTGTTATTTCTTCTCCTTTCTTTCATAGTTCTTTTGGTCTTGCAACTCCTATTTTGAAATGGGCTGGTGGAAAAACACAGATCATCTCTGAACTTTCACGCAGGTTTCCAAAAAAACTCCTTAGTGGAGAGATAACCTCTTATCTTGAGCCCTTTATTGGAGGAGGTGCGGTATTTTTTTATGTTATGCAGCATTTTTCGGTGCGCTCAGCTGTTATCTCTGATCTCAATTCTGATCTCATCCTGTTGTACAAGGTCGTGAAATCAGATTTTGCTTCTTTATCTGATGAGTTAGCATCATTCAAAGAGCAGTATCAAACTCTTGATGCTGATGCAAGAGAAGCGTGGTACTATCAGAAACGTGATGATTTTAATCGCGGGGAGATGTCTCAGACATCCCGTGCTGCTCATCTGATACTTCTGAATCGGCTCTGCTTTAATGGATTATATCGTGTGAATCAGAATGGGATGTTTAATGTTCCATTTGGAAAGTATACATCCCCAAGAATCTATGATCTTGATAATTTAGCTGCAGTTTGCTCGTTGTTATCAGGAGTTACTATTTTACACGAAGACTTTGAGGAGATGATCAGCTATGTCAGGAAAGATACATTTGTGTATTGTGATCCCCCATATCGTCCTCTCAACCGTACTTCATCTTTTACCCAGTATTCAAGGGATGGCTTTTCAGATGCTGAACAGATCCGGCTTCATAGTTTTTTTCAAAGATGTGATGAAATTGGGGCACATATTATGTTAAGCAACTCCGATCCAACCAATCTGGATCCAAGTGATTCATTTTTTGATGATCTCTATGCAGAGTATTATATCGAACGTGTCCCTGCAAAGCGGATGATCAATAGTGCTGGAAATAAACGGGGATTCGTGAATGAGCTGATTATTACAAATTACGAGACACGGTGATGTGAGTTTTATTTTATATATTTAATGTATTGTATGATGATGAATGTAGGATGTGCCTTTTTATTTATCATATGATATGTGGGTGTGTATGCTATTCAAAGAGGATGTATCCCTCTTTTTTTCGGTTTTCCTCTTCTATCTCCCCTTTAGCGTTTGTTCTTTCCAAAAACTTCTGATAAACCTCTTTATACGCTCTTTGTAATGTCTCTGCCTCTTCTGGAGTCAGTTCAGGAATAGCTCTCCCTTTTATTAGCTCATCAAGACTTGTTGCGATACTTCTGGCAACGGCGCGATCTTCACATTCGAGGTATGATGTGCATGTATTACGGTGAAAGGAACATCCACATGCTGGACAGATAAGATATGGTTGTTCCAATGCTACCTCAAATATTTTGGTACATCCTTTGCACTTGACAACTGTGTACATCCAGATGTATGTATTGTGGTTACTTCTTAATATGCTGATGTACATATGTATCAAAACACAGGTATTTTCATGGACTGTTCAGTGAATCCACCAAAAGAGCTATCAATCCAGATCTTTGGTATTGATGGCCTGAAAATGATTGAGAGAGGAGATGATATTGCAGCGCTTATTTGCTCTCGTTTTCCGCTCTGTGCAGGCGACATCGTCACCATCGCCTCTACCATCGTTTCAAAAGCACAAGGGTATACAAAGGAACTCCAAAATATTGTTCCAGGTCAAAGAGCAACTCGTATTGCAGAGATGTGTGGGGAAGATCCTGCATTTATGCAGGTTGTGCTTGATGAAGCAGTTGATATTGTATTAGAGGTTCCTTTCACCTTAACTGAGCTTTCATGTGGGCATATTGGTGTTCGCTCTGGTGTTGATAACAGTAATGTGGAACGTGGCATTGTGCTGTATCTTCCTCCTAATCCCATGGCAGAAGCAAAAAAACTTCGTGATGGATTTTTAAAACATGCGGGTGTAGAGGTAGGTGTTATCATCACTGACACATGTGGTCGTGCTTTTCGCCGCGGGCAGATCGGTCATGCAATTGGATGGAGTGGGATGGTTGCCATTCGCGACTTTCGAGGAGATACTGATTTATTTGGACATACTCTTGAGATCACTGAAGAGGCAGTTGTTGATGAGATCGCAGGCTTTTCAAACTTTGTGATGGGTGAGAGTAATGCAGGTATTCCTGCTGTGGTTTTGAGAGGATGTGTTCCATGGCAAGGTCATGATTCTTTGTACTTTTCAAAGGATGAAGATATCATACGAAAAGCACTCACGGATTCTCATCCATAAAGTACAAAAGCAGAAGGGGGAGTATTGAGTATATTATTAATATTATTTTATATTGTTTTCAATTTGTTTGGTTATTTTTTTACTTTTTACTTTTTACTTTTTAATTTTTATTAAATTATTATTTAAAAACATCTTCTCCTTCATTTATTTTTTGTATCATATGGAGAATCACCGCGAGGCGTTCTTCGAGTTCTTCACACCCTGCTCTAACATGGGGTGAAAGATTTTCATCTTTATATCCATCTTTCATAAAATGGAGGAT
>JAITWW010000079.1 GCA_031285085.1 Candidatus Methanofilum arcanum | reverse complement strand
AGCCGCACTGTCCCACACTGTCAGTCTTTCTCTTTCAGAGCCTCGATTTCTTCACGGGTCAAGTCTGTGATCTCAATAATTTCTTCAATCAGCCTGTCCTGCTTGAGTAGTTTACGAGCGATTTCGGCCCTGCCTTCGGTTATGCCTTCGGCCCTGCCTTCGGCCCTGCCTTCGACCCTGCCTTCGACCCTGCCTTTGGCCATGCCTTCTTCTCGGCCCCGTTTTATGCCGCGTTCCTCTGCATATTCCAGTAACACATTATTCATAAGTTTGACCTCCTCCCAAAGTAGATCTAATTGAGTTTTATCAACCACTTTTCCAGCCAATAAGATAGACAAGGCAAACAGTTTCATCCTGCGCTCATCATCTATATGTAAATGTTTTATTATAGCAGTACTTTCCATAAATAACTCAGTTGGATTGAACTTTTTACTGCTAAACAATGGCAAGTAGATTAATTCAAGTTCATTTATTTCTCTGTTTTCGGTTATCTCCTTTTTTAGTTTCGCTAACAACGCATCCCCGTCTATTTTTGAGCATTCTACTATCGGAGGTTTAAATACCATTAACTCCGTTTCTAATGCCTTGATCATCGTTGGTTCTTTTACAAAAATAACGGTGATAAACTCTCGCTTGTACTCCCGGCTCAACCATAGGTAATAGCTCGCAATACGCATCATGTCATCCTTTGATAACTGTACTTCTTCTTCAAAATGGATTCCACGTCCATCTTGTAATGCGAATGTTAGGTCTGCAAATTCTGATCGGATAAAAACCTCAGTGTTCTCAGTACTCAACGGCTCAGCAATCGGGGCGATGCCGTGCAACCCTAAGAAATCCAGGGTTTTGTCTTTGAACAGGGTTAGCGCTTCTTTAAACACATGATCATAATTCGTATGGACATCTTTCACCTTTTTATTACCCATTATCGCCTCCGTTTTCACACATACTGTTCATGGATATTATACTGCAGTCACCTCTTTTTTTCAATTATGAGAGAAAAATCAGAGTACTAAGCTCTTGTTTTTCCAGTGGTTGTATGCACTGCGTGTACGAACAAGTGCTATCCACTCTTTCTCGCCTATACTATACAAGCTTGTTTCCAACATAATACTTACCCTTACACGAAGGATGGGGTGAAGGAGAAATGAAATGAACACTCCACAAACATGAAAGAACCTTACATGAGCTTCACTTTCCAACCGTACAGGCCGAAAAAATTAGGAAACACTCTCGGCTCCTTTCCAATGTTCCTTGAGAACCTTGAATCTCCCTCGTCACAGCCTCCTTTATCATTTGTAGGACACAACTAGGCTGTATGTCAACTATCTCTGAAAAGAACCTCTCTATCACTACAGTGGCACCTATGCACATGTGGCCTATTGTGAACACTCAATGTCTGGAAATACGGGAGAAAAACAGGCATTCATTTTGTACTTCCTGATGTTTAGGTGTTCGCAATAGATCTGATTTACGTAGATGGTGCTGTAGTGTTATTCACCTCCTTCAATTTTTAGATGGCGAATGAGATTTATATTTGAAATGATAATATATTTATGTGAAACGTATTTTACCTGAACTTGTCTCGCACTCTTCCTCCATGCAAACCCTGGAAAAAAGGATAAAAGAGCAGATAGAACTCATTCAAATGCAAAATGAACTCTCCAACAAACTGAAAAAACAGAGTGAACTGCAGGATGAACTCATTCAAAGCCAGAGAGAACTCATCAACGAGCTGAAGAAGAAGAGCGAACTGCAGGATGAACTCATTCAAAACCAAAGAGAACTCATCAACGAGCTTGAAATAGAGAAGAAAGAGTAGGCCAAAACTTTTCTTCACCTTCAATCTCGTATCACTAGGCTTGAAACTCACTTGGCTTACATAGCGGAAATAGCAGTTTTTCTCCCTCTTATGTTCTTGTTTCCCCTCGAAAACCAGTTATTTCTCGTGAAAAGAACGGTTTGGAGCTTGGTGATCAAAAAAACTGTGAAAGCATAACCTACCCGCTCAATGAAAGTCACAATAGTTTATGTTTTTCCGATGGAAACCCATAATGTGAATATTTTGAGTTTTAGGAACCACACATATGTTCTCAAAATATATTATTAAAAATACAATTTATATGAAATATTGAAATGAGTATGGCTCATATTGAAGCATCAGTTTCAACATTATTCCAATTATATTATTTTACTAAATGAATCGAACATTTACCTTTTTTACAAATAAATCATTTGCGAGAAACTATATAATTGAGCAATGTGGATCTACTTAAGTACAAAATTTACAGTGAATGGAACTATTCTACCATTTCAAGCACTTATTTTGACTAAGGAAGTGCAAACATTGAGAGTGTAAACTGTAAATTTATTCTCAATAAATTATTTAGGTGGTTTTTATGTTTCGAGAAAATAAAACGGACTCCAGGCTTCATCAAAATATCACTTATTCAAAGAAAGAATTGGTAGGGATTCTTATTGCTGCATCTTTTGCAAGTTTTTTAGCTCCATTCTTTGGAGCAGCTTTAAATATTGCGATTCCAACAATCAGTCAATCATTTGCTGTTTCACCCAATATGCTTGCAATGCTCACAACAACGTATCTGCTGAGTTCAGTGATCTTTTTAGTACCTGCCGCACGTCTTGCTGATATCTTTGGCCTTTTACGTGTTTTTACCATAGGGCTTATCATTGGTGTTATTGGAACGCTTCTCGCTCCGTTTTCCCCATCAATTGGGCTCCTTCTTATCTGTCAGGTTATTATTGGGATCGGCTTTTCTTGCGTGATTAGCAATGCAATCGCACTTCTTTCCATGACATTTCCACCAGAACAACGAGGTTTTGCAATAGGTGTCGCAGTTGCTTGTGTCTACCTTGGTCTCACGGCTGGGCCATTGCTTGGAGGAATTTTAACAAGCATGTTTGGGTGGTCGAGTGTGTACTCCTTTGTCTGTATCATCTGTGTCTGTACCATTCTTATTGCACGAATTTCAGTACGCAGGGAGATTATACTCACACCTGGTGAGCCATTTGACTGGAAAGGGGCCATATTATACTGCCTCGTAATTTTTTCCTTGTTATATGGCCTTATTCACCTTTCAAATAACATTGGAGCTTTTCTCGTCATTGGTGGTTGCGCACTTCTTCTTCTCTTTATCAAAATCGAACTAAAAGCTGAGTATCCTGCATTTGCGATTCGATTATTTAAAAGAAATCGTGCATTCACACTTGGAAATATAGTGACCGTGATCAATTATGGTGCAACATATGCTGTGAGTTTTTTTATGAGCCTGTATCTTCAGGTCATTGGAGTGCTCACCCCAGCAGAAGCAGGAATTGTCATGGTATCCCTCCCTATTGTCCAGATGATCTTTTCGCCAGTGGCTGGCAGGCTTTCTGATACCATAAGCGCACGAGTACTCATGACCGCAGGGATGTCTGTTACAACCCTTGGAATGTTCCTCCTTGTACAGATTGGTGAGCAGTACAATCAGGTTTGGGTAATTGCCACCCTTGCCTTACTTGGACTTGGAGTAGCTTTTTTTGCTGCTCCAAATGTGAATCTCGTTCTGTCCTCCGTACCACGAAAAGATAATGGAAGTGCAAACAGTATACATGCAACCATGCGTCAGATTGGGATGGTGGTGTCCATGGCACTTGCTACTAGCTTTATCACGCTCTCATTTGGAGGGACCGTAGGGCTTTATGCAGATCAGCAGGCCCTGATCTCTGCTATGCATCTAACATTTGGGTGTGGAGCGGCACTATGCTTTATTGGAGCGGTTGTGTCATGGTTTGCAAAAAAAGAGGATGAACGGGTTATCTCGTAATATAGTTGTCACGCCTACAGTTATTTGCTGGTTTTTACACCATACTATCCAATTTGATAGACCACCAATAAAAATCATCAACATTTATTTTGAAATGATACCGGCTCTTTCCACAGTTATTGGAAACTCCATCCAAACTCCTTGAGCAGTATCTTCTACCACAAGAGAACGTACTTGTTCCACTCGTTCTCGCTTCTTCTCAATCGGGGTAAGATGTTTCATTTCTGATAGATTTAGCTCATGTTCGATAGTTGTTGGTCAAATAAATGAGGTCTAACAAAGATAGTATAACGAGTCAAAAGATTGTACCATGCATGAGAACCCACTTTGGAAAATAGGTGAGTTCTCAAACAACAATTATCGAACATGACCTCTACCCGATAGGCCTGTTTTCACCGCACTTGGCGAATTATCGAAAAAAACGCATCTTTTGGGTTGATCTCCAGTTTGTATCTCCTGGTAAAGTATGCAGCCAAGGTTGTAATATCATGGAGTAGGATCTCATCAGCGTTCTCATGTGTGGGTGGGACCCATTGAGGCCAGTCGATAAGAAAGCATCCATCTGGTCCACCAATGATATTATATTCACTCAAATCCCCATGAATGTACCCCATCTCATATGCTTTTTTTACTTCCCCAAGTAGCCATTCCCACGTATCAAGAGGATCCTCAAGTTTTACTCGGTTTAAGGTATTTCCTGAGATAAAGGACATCGCGATCGCATTGCGGTTCATTGCAATTGGGACTGGTGTTGCCACGTGCTCATGGAGTGCTTTGAGTGCTATGTATTCTTGCTCTGCTGAGTAGTGTGAAGCAAACACCCATGGGCAGTGCATATTCTCTGGCATAAATCCGCGATTCTTTCGGATGCTCTGAAATGAGCGCTGACCAACATGATGCAGCTTTACCACAACTGGACCAACTGCTATCGCCTCATACACAACAGACTCTTTTCCTTCCCCACGAATATCCCCAAGTGCAGAGATGACCTTTGTATGAGCAAGTGATGCAAGTGCCAGTGAATCATATCCTCCAAAAAGAAGGGTATATCCCTGATATGGCACCATCGTCCCTTTTACCATTCCATATGAGATGAGACGTCCGATACGGTACTCAATCTCTCCAAGAGAGAGACGGGTATTGCGAATAATATGCTCAAGAGGAACCCAGTCATATCTCTCCATAAAATGCTCAATTGAGCGCAAAATCTTTAATTCATATCGGTGCAACTCACGAATGCGATCGGCAGAAAGAGTCATTTCTTATGCATTACACGGCAAGAGTAAAAAGGGTTTAGAGAAAAAAGCGTCACATTCACCATGCGTGACTGCGTTCTCTTCTGTCTGATCCAGGTTCAAACAGACAGCTTGTATTACAACACAAAAACAACACAAAAAAAGAGAAACTATGTTTTTTTATCATGACGATGTTCAATATCATCCAAAATTGACAGGATTGCAGGCATCACCAAAATAGCTCCAACGATCGAGAAGCTCACTGTTAGAACCGTAACTAATCCAAAGTTTGAGAGGATATTAAATGATGAGAATGTCAAAGCTGAAAACCCAGATACCGTCACAAGCCCTGAGATCGTGACAGCACCTCCAACCTTTTGCACTGCCTCCTGAATTGCCTCAAGCTTTTCAAGCCCTTTTCCTCTCTCCTCATTAAATCTCTCCATAATCATGATGGTATACTCAGATGCAACACCAATTGTCAGCGATCCAAGCATCGCAGTGATTATCGTGTACTCGATGTTGAATGCATACATCACAATACCATTCCATCCAACAATCATAAAGATGGGAACAATCGGGGCGAATGCAATAATTCTACGGCATACAAGAAGCAAAAATACCGTAATCAGCACAATTGCTCCAAGAATGGACATCTCCTTCCCTTCCAAAATCTGGTCAATAATAGATGAAAACATCTCAAGCTGCCCGGTAAAACTCGCTGAAACACCAGGTGGTGGGGTTATGAAATATGCCAGATCAGACTGCATATCCTCAATGTATGACTTCCCCACATTCGATGAGATAGATGACATAGAAAATTCAATTACAGCATTCATATTTCCATAGATATACCGCTTTGAGACATCCGAAGGGATAGATGCAAAAACCGACTCAACCTCAGCATCACTTGCAGGAAGAACACCATTATTATACTGTCGCAGGAGCGTTGCGATGCTCGTAACACCGGTAATAATATCCTTTGTATCCCTTTGAAACGCTCCAAACTCATCCATCCATTCTATCACATCCGTAGAGAGGATATTATCCCCTTTCACAAACACCGTCATCGTGCTTGAAGAACCCATTGCACGTTCAACCTTCTTAAGATCTACAAGTGCAGGCATATCTGGCGGAACAAAAGATGCTTCATCTGTATTGACTGGAATATTCATATCCACCTGAAATCCAACAAATGCCACAACTGCAAAGATGACAAAAATAAATGCTGGACGCTTTGCAATAGCGCGTGAAAGAGTTGCAAGCCAACGCTCATATGCATGCATCTTTCTCCCTAAAAATCCAGGATCTGTTTTTGGTTTGAAGTCTAATAGAATTGCAAGCGTTGGAATGACAACAATGGCTGTCAGATAACAGATAAAAATACCTATTGCACAGATTATCGCGAAATCCCGTGTCATTGGGATATCTGTAATTAACATCGCAATGAATCCACATATCGTAGAACACATGGCGATGAGGACAGATGGGCCAACCTGTGCTACGGTTTGATATGCAGCCTCCTTAATGGGATACTTGAGAGCCTCCTCCTGCAATCGCGATTGAATCTGAATTGAATAATCAATGCCGATACCAATCATCACAGGAAATGCTGCAATAACAACCATCGAGACCGGAATTGCTGCAAAGCCCATAATACCAAATGTGATGATAATAGCAGCAAATACAATCCCAACAGGCATGTACCGAAATCGAACCCCAGCAAACAGCACGGTAATGGCCAAAAACATAAGAAGCATCGCCATGCCAATAAGCCGTCCGGTATCCTTCCCCATCTCAAGCTCCATCTCAGCCTCAAACGCTGCATTTCCTGCTGGAGAGACCATCACGCCAGGAGGGGCATCAATAGTATCTGCAAGTGAAAACAGATTATCAATAACTGCTTGTGATGCCATATCACTCAAACCTGGTGCTGTCTGCACCGAAATAAGTGTCATCATCCCAGATGGAAGCAAGGAATTTCGTGTATCAGCAGGAACCTGTTCTATCAGCTCACGAATCTCAGAAGAAGACGATGGCAAAAGACCCTTATTCATAAGAGTAATGATATCAACAATGCCATACACCATTGTTACGTGTTCAACACCGCGAATCTCATCTTCAAGCCGTGCAATAAACGCAATAATCTCTGGATTGGTAATACCATCTGTTTGCACATTCACTAAAAGTGCACTTGATGTAAAAAATGACTGATAATCATTTAACAACATCCCTCGCTCAGAATGTGGATCTACATATGTATCATTTCCAGAAGACATGCTCACTGAGAACATCCCATAAAAGGAGAACAAGAGCACAAGCAGACAGACAATGAGCACAAACCGAGGTTTTTCGACAATCACCTTTCCAAGTGCCTCATATACTCGTCTCATATGCCTCAGATCCATTCACTGTGTGTTTTATTTTCGTATGTATCACTCTCTTCTTTTCCATCACACCATTGCGTAATGTACCTTAAGAATAGTCTCCTGTTAGAATATAAAAATATGGTGTTTTTTTAAAAAAAAGGGTTCTCTTTCCATTATCAGACAGGTTTATATGTAGAGTATTCTAACGTTATAGTATGGCACAGGTATCAGATGCGGAAAGCATAATCCTTGGCCTGCTCTCCTTCATTTCTGGAGGATGTTATGGGTATGAAATTGAAAAGATGCTCATTGGAAGCAGGATACGGGTATGTGGGAATATTGCGTTCTCATCTATCTACCACGCCCTAAAGAAGCTTGAAAAAAAGCAGATGATAACTTGTGAGATTGAGTATGTCAATGGTAAACCTCCAAGGAAACGTTACACCATATTAGATTCTGGAAAAGAGGCATTACATGAAAAGGTAATGACTTCTCTTCAAGAATCATCTCAAGTCTCAAGTGCTGCTGATCTTTCTTTATTCTTCCTTCCACTCCTGCACAAAGAACAGATGCAAGAAGCCTTAAAAGCACATATTTTGATGCTTCAAGAGGTATATGCAGCATATTCTGTAGCATCTACTGAACTCCCACATCTTTTGTCCCTCAATTTTGCCATCAATTTTGCCATCAAACACATCGAGCTACATCAGCAGATAGTAGCAGTTCGCATAAAGTGGGCAGAAAGCCTTTTGCTCACTTTAGATGAAAAAAGCGAGGAAGAGATCAAGGCCAGTGTAAAGTGGATGACACAAGTAGCACTTCAAAAGCACCAGGTTCACTTTGAGGAGAGAGGTGGATAGGGAAATTACGTTGACCATCATCACAAGCATCACCACTCTAAAGATAATTACACCCATTCATATACCAAAATTAACAGATAACACACCAAAGGACTATCTATGACACACAAACTGTATACTATCATTGCAGGAATTGCAATCATCGCACTGCTTAGTACGCCTGTCTTTGCGGGAACAAAATATTACTCAGGGGGACCAGCATTGTCTGCATCTGTTCAGGGAATGAATGAACTCTCCCCTGGTGAGACTATATCACTTACCGTTGCCATTGAGAATCAGGGGGTTATTGATTATAAAATGGTTCAGGAGGGTTCAATTACTCCAGATGATATGCCAAATACCGCAAAACATGTTGTTGCAACACTGAAAAGTGGAGACAGTGGCATTGTGGTGAAATCTGGTTCCGTGACTGTTGGAGATATTCCTGGTTCTCAAACGAAGCCTGTGACATTTACTATCACCGTCCCAGTCGATGCATCACAGGGAACCATCACCCTTCCTTTGCATATTGCATATAGTAATATGATCTCTGCAACCCAAGAGGGTCTTGAGGTCATCAATTACAATTATAAGAGTTCTGAAGTGGAGATTCCTCTCACACTGGTTATTAAGCCAAGTGTTGTTGTCAAGGTTGATGATATATCTGTTGTTGGTCTGAATGCAGGAACTGAAGGATATCTTACCCTTACACTGACAAATATTGGCACAATTGGTGGAAAGGATGCAACCATTGGCATTAAACAGAATGGAAACAGTCCTGTTGTGCCAACTGATTCTTCGATCTATGTCGGCGAACTTTCAGTTGGTGAGAAAGTAGAGGCAAAGTTCAAGATATCTGCAAGGAAAGGTGCAGAAGAGCAGAGTTATCCCCTTGATCTCTTTGTTGCATATGAAAACCTCGAAGGGATTGTTGACACATCAAATGTGGTAACCATTGGTGTTCCAGTTAGTGGAAAGATAACCTTTGCTATTGTAAATGATGCAAATCAGTTGCGCTCTGGACAGAAAGCAGTCATTGAGGTTGCATATGAAAACACAGGAAATGCACCAGCATATGAGGCTCAGGCCCGTATTAGTGCGGTAGATCCATTTACTACAAATGATGATAATGCATATCTTGGAGATCTGCTGCCTGGTGAGTCTGCAGTTGGAAAGTTCGAACTCAAGGTTGCAAATGATGTTACTGAGAAGACCTACACACTCGATTCAGAGGTTAGGTACAAAGATGCACTGAATAATGATGTTGTCTCTGACACCGTGAAGGTAAAGATAGATGTTGGGAAAGGTGCAAAGGCTCCGATAAGTCCCCTTGTTGCACTTGCCGCTCTTGGTGTTATTGGGGCAGTGTGTGCCTTTGGGAAGAGACGCAATGATCGTGAGTGATCTTGGCAGACAGGCAAGGTGTACGCGTACTATGACTACACAACGACCAAAGCGAGTCTTGTTTCTCATCTTATACATGCTGTGCATGGGCTGTGTAGTAGCAGCAGGTACTGCAGCAATGATACAAGGAGCTCCTGATCTTGAGGCAAAGGTTGTAGGGATAAATGAACTTGTTCCTGGGGCGGATGTAACTCTTCCCATTGTTCTTTCTAATGTTGCGTCAATGGCCAGTGAGCAGAAAACAGGAACCAATACTGCATATGACTCCCTCATTGCAATAGGGGTAAAAGTCACTCCACATGGTGGTGATGGAGCTCTTGTGATAAAATCAGATGCAATCATGGTCGGTGATATCGCTCCTGGAGAGCAGAAGCAGTTTGATGTATATGCCACGATCAGGCAGGATGCTGCACCTGGTGTTTATAACCTCCCCTTGACCATTTCATACACCTATGTTGGTTCAACAGTGGAGTACAAATTTGAGTCTGTTCAGATGTTGTACCGCTCAGAAGAGAGGGTGATTACCGCACCAATAACCATTGCAGAGAGTGTGCAGGTTGGTTTACAGTCGGTATCAGCAGAATCTCTCAATATTGGACATGAGGGAATCGTCATCCTTGAGATTGAAAATACCGGATATGGGACTGGATATAATACCGTTGCTCATTATTATACTGCAGATGGCTCCCCTCTCGCTTCCGTAGATGGAACAGCATTTATTGGGACGTTCGCCCCAGGACAGAAGGAAAAACTTTCATTTAAGCTGAAGGTAGATAGTGTTGCTGAGCCAAAAGAGTATCCTGGAGGTCTGGTTCTTGAGTATTTTGATAGTTCAGGACTTTCACATACTACAGATCCACGAATGTTTGGTGTGCAGGTAGGGGAAAAGCTCACATTTGAGATCATAGATAATCAGATCTCAATTCATCCTGGCGAGACAAAGACATTTGAGATAGAGGTTGTAAATACTGGTGTTACCACTGCTCATGGTGCTCAGGCGAAGGCAAGTGTGCTTATTCCATTTACCGGTGTTCATGATCGTTATTCTCTTGGAGATCTTGGAGCTGGTGAGACGGTATCAGCAAAGTTTACCATAGCAGTTGATGCTCAAGCGGTTGCGAAATCGTACAAGATGGACGTGTTTGTACGCTATAAGGATGATCTTGGAAATTCGCGTGTTTCTGATGCAATGGGGATCACTGTTGATGTCATAAAACGAACGGGACTAGACGCATTTCTCCATAATATGGAGTTAATGAGTGTAGTTGTTGGTCTCATTGTCATTCTGCTTTACGGTATATATACCGTTCGGAAGGATAAAGCGGAAGAGTAGGCGTAATACATACACATATAGATGAGAGGACTTTTCCTCCAAAAGCTATTTTTACAGCAGTTCACAAGCATATACCAGTATCATTATGTATGTTGAATTATGTATGCTAGAAAAACGAAATAAAAGTACAATCAAACTTGCAAGCAACAGACGTTTTTGGGAGAAATGACTCTTATTACTATTGAAGGAATAGATGGTGTTGGAAAGTCAACACTTCATGCAGAGCTTGGTCGTCGTCTTGTGGATCTTGATCCTCTCATGACCCGCGAGCCTGGCGGTACAGAGGTTGGAGCTGTTATTCGGGAGATTTTGAAGTCAAAAGCATATGATGATCTCTCCCCCTATACAGAGGCGTTTTTATTTGCTGCTGATCATGCTCAACATCTGCATGAGATTATTCTTCCGGCGATGAAAGCGAATCGGCTCATTATATCTGATCGCTATTATGATAGCAGGCTTGCATATCAGCAGGTGACATTGGCAGGTGTGTGTGAGGATCCTGGACTGTTTCTCAGATCGATGCATGCTGGTTGGACGGTTTTTCCTACTCATACATTTTTGCTGATACTGAGTCCAGAAAAAGCATATGAACGCTCAAAGCATCGGGGGGAGGTTGATCGCTTTGAGGTTCTTGAACGTCTGGAGCAGTTTCACCAGGCATTTCTTGGACTCGTGGAGATGGATCCTTCACGGTTTACATTGATTGATGCCGAGCTTCCTTTTGAGGAGATTTTGTCATTTGTTGAGGAACAAGTCCGCGACAATTTTTTGCGAAAAAATTGAGTAAAAGCAATCGGGGTATGCTCGCTTCGCTCCCATACCCGTCACAGGGTTATTAGGTGCGTATTTGATATCCCCTGGTTGTTCATTTACGTATTTGAGATCATATGGTTGGACATTTACGTATTTTATATCCCCTGGTTACTCTCAAGAGCGGATGTTTGATCCCTCTCGAACAGTGTGTTACAACAACTTGCTTCTTAGTTCTGCAGGTTCTTCTGGGGATAAAAGCCCAAAAGGAATATCAAAAACAGTTACTGCTCCTGACTTACCTTCCTTTGCCATACGAAACACGGCCCTGGCATAAGTGGCAAGAACAAAAGCGGTAAACTCAGGGTTTTTGTCGAGTTTGAGAGCAAACTCTAAGACATGTTTCTTTCCTTTGCTTGTCTCTCCAGAGCGAAACACAAATCCACCATGAGGCATCTCCGCATGATTTGTATGGAACTCTTCTTCACTGATAAAATGAACTTGCGTTTCATACTCTGCGAAATAGTTTGGCATGGTCTTAATTTGTTGTTCAATTGTTGTAATATCTGCTCCTTTTTCTGCAACTACATAACACTCGCGCCAGTGGGAGTTTTCACTGCGAAGTACTGGATTTTCTCCAGCACGCACAGCATGCATGCATTCTTCACGTGGGTTCGTGTATTGGATAGCATATTTCACCCCTTCAATATGACGAATAGCATCTGAATGTCCCTGACTCACTCCTTTTCCCCAAAATGTGTAGCTTTTTCCCTGTGGTAAGATCGAGCTTCCAAGTAGTCTGTGAAGAGAAAAGAGACCTGGATCCCAGCCAACAGAGATGGCGGCAAGTTTGCCAGAGCTTTTGGCAGCTTCATCTACTGATTGATAATATTTTGGGATGTTCGCATGAGTGTCAAAGCTGTCTACTGTGTGAAAGATTTTGGCAATCTCTGGCCCTTGCTCGGGAAGGTCTGTTGCCGAACCTCCGCACAACAGCATGACGTCAATTTTATCTTTGTACTCTGCAATTTTGACTATATCTACTGCAGGTACGCCACTTTCTGTATCTTTTAAAGCACGACGGGAGAAGATGGCAATAAGTTCCATATCCTGATTTTGCAAAACCGCTTTCTCTGCCCCTTTTCCCACATTACCATAACCTACAATTCCAATACGTATTTTTTGCTGCATGGCTTCCCTCAGTTTGGATACGTATCCATTTACATCTCATGGATTATCAGGTTTTCATTTTCTGTGTAAAAGATCCAGGATCATGTCTGACTTTTGTCTGACATATCACCGAATTCTTATGTATCATAGATGTGTAGTATGAGAATGGAAAATGAAAATAACGTTTCTCATATCACTTCAGATTCTGAGGAATATCATATGTCTGAGGATTTTTTGAAGCAGATCTATTTGTGGTTTGAGCAGTTTCATATGTGGGCTCCTTCAGCAGAGTATGTAACCTCTTCTTTGTTTTCTCTTCTCAATATGCAACAAGGTTGCATTGTTTTTGATCTTGGGTGTGGGTGTGGAGCTAATACGCTTGTGCTTGCCAAGGCAGGTGCTACTGTGTATGCAATGGATATATATGAGCCTGGGCTTGAGTTGCTACACAGTTGTGCAAAGCGTGATGGTGTAGATGGTTGTATCACAACAAAGTGTCTCTCAATGGATGCGATTTCTGATATTTTAGAGCAGTGTGGGCAGGCTGATGTTGTCTGGAGTGAGGGTGCCATTTATAATATTGGGTTTGAAAACGGGCTTACCTTATGGAGGCAGTTGCTGAAAGAAAAGGGGTGGGTTGTTGTATCTGAGACTTGTTGGTTTACGGATACTCCTCCAGAAGAAGCCAAAGCTTTTTGGGATGCATGTTACCCTGATGTTCGATCTGTTTCTGAGTGGGTGAAGGTTGGAGAGCAGTGTGGGTATCGGTGTCATGGTACTTTTGTGCTTCCTATATCTGCATGGGAAGCATTTTACGCTCCACAACGTGAGGTAATTGCAAAACATCGTGCATTGCATCGTGAAAATAAGGAGTCAGAGTTTTCTGCCGAGTTTTTAGATGCGAACGAAGAAGAGATCAGGATATTTGATTTGTATCACGATTCGTATGGGTATGTGTTTTTCTTGTTTCGTGCATTGTGAGACACCATGACATATATGTACAAAAAACGATGTGTACTGGTAGTCCCGGTAGGGTAGTGGATATCCTAGAAGCCTCCGGAGCTTTTGACCCGGGTTCAAATCCCGGCCGGGGCGTAAACATCCACCATACAAAAAGAAGATGTCAACGAGAGTTGCCAATATATTCAGGTATGAATATTTTTCTATTTTTCACAAAAATTACCGTGGGGAAAGTTTCTGTTTCATCATTTGACATAGGTTCTTTCATTGTTTTTGTCTCCCTGCTCACCAGATTGGCAGCAGGGGCTGTTGCCGCTTTCGTTTGTTGTACTGCACTTTCCTTTGCTGCTTATGTATCCCTGGCTACCTGGTTTACAGCATCCGTTTTCGTTTCCGTTTTCATTACCTTTGCCCTTTTCTAGGCCGCCATCGCCTTTGTCACCGTCACCGTCGTTATCAAGGTTAACAACAGGGAAGAGGGGGTCGGTGACAGGTCCGGTTCCAAAGACGAAGCCGAGTTTCATTGGCGCCGCCGCAACCATTGCTGTCAAGGTCATCGTTCACAAGTACCGTGACGAAAGCAAGTGTTTCACTTGTTACCTTTTACGTACCTCCTCCAAAAAAACTGCTGTCTATGGTTATTATCACATTCACTCATCTGTTTCAGATACTGCGAAAAAAAGTTCATGAAGATCCATCTATAAGCTTCACTAGGCAACCTCCAAAAACCAGTAATAGCATTATTTTGATTGTGCGTTTACCGGTTTTTACGCAGAAATGTGGCAAGATATTACTCTTCACGAAGAATATATGTGATATAATCGCAGTTTTCGGAGGTTGCCACTAAGCAATTATGGCGCTTCATGAAACATTCCTTTCCTCAAAATGGTACGCAATTAAGACAGAATCTGAAGCAATTATTGAAAACTGCCCTGTAAAAGTAAGTACAGCAAAAAAAGTGATAATAAAAACTCAGATAATCACAAAATATCAACGATTTGATTCGATCTCATAAAATAAACACTATTTTCTTGATTTTGTGAAGTGGGTTTTTGAAAAATACGAACGTTCGTAGTACATACTATATATAAGTCTTCTCTTACATACAACTACAAATGGAGATGCAAGAGATCAGGCTTTTCTCAGGCAATGGATCTGCTCAAGCAATAAAAAGCCCAGTGAAACTAGAAATACTTAATCTACTTGAACAGGGAGCTTGCTCATTTGATACTATTGTTGATGTAACAGGAAAAGCAAAATCAACCATATCTACACATATTAAAGACCTTGAGGAGAAAGGCATTCTATTTTCTCATCCTGATCCTACTGATCTTCGAAGACGAGTCATTTCAAAAAATGCTATTTTCATTGGGACACTGACGAACCAGGAAACAGATCTGGAAGACAGATTGGAGATTCCTAAGGATATCGACCATCTAGAATCACCAGATCTCTTTCGAATCATCCTCATGACGCTGAGGGTGGAGGCTCTTGCCCTCGGAATAAATGTAGATCCAGTATTTACCAGAGTTGGAAGCCAAATTGCAAATTATGTAGCACCGTGGTTTGTACAAAGTACGTTGGAACATATGCTCAATACCATCTCTGAGTTTTGGACCAAGCACGGACTTGGGACCGTTGTAGTCAAGAGTATTGATCCAATTATTATTGAGATCAGTGATTGCATTGAATGCTCGCAGCACCCCGTAACTGGAAAGACAGAGTGCCATTTGTTTATGGGATTCCTAAAAACGCTCTTCTGTCAGTTTTATCAGTTCGATGTTATGGTAACTGAGAATACGTGCTATGCTGCAGGAGACAACTTGTGTACATTTGAAATCACTACACCAAGTCGACCAAACGGCTCCACTCCAAAAGTGGTATCGTGATAAAGGAGGCCGAATTTAAAGTATGCATGAAAATCAACTTTGAAAAGCAGATGCCTCCTCACTCCAAACTTTAAATATCGCCGAGTTCTAGAGATATAATTTTCCTATCAAAAAGATATAAAGTCTCATTTCACCAATCTCATAAACATTGACCTTTTTTATCTCTCCCAATTGGAACTGATTAATGTCACCTGGCTGTTCATTTGCGTATTTGCTACCACCTTGTCTTACACACTTGCCTCCTGATTACTCTCACGCTCGGGTGTTCGATCCTTCCTAAGTCACCCGCCGTATGAGGATGACTTCATTGGAGGCACGCCCTCGCCGTTTTTGGCGAGCAATTTTTTGCGAAAAAATTGAGTAAAAGCACTCGGGGTATGCTTCCGTTGGTCGCATACCCGTCGAATGGTTGTTCATTTGCGTATTTGCTGTCCCCTGGCTGGATATTTTCGTCTTTTATATCCCCTGGTTACTCTCAAGAGCGGATGTTTTATCCCTCTCGAACCATCCTGACGGAGGAGGATGGTTCTACGGGTGTGCCGGGCATGGGCGATAACTTGGTG
>JAITWW010000031.1 GCA_031285085.1 Candidatus Methanofilum arcanum | reverse complement strand
AGAACGGCAGTTTGATCCCTCTCAAGCCATCTGACGAAGGAGGATGGCTTCAAGGGAGGCGCGTCCTCGCCGTGCCTGGCGAGTTGGGGAAAAATTGAGTAAAAGCACTTGGGGTGTGCTCGCTTCGCTCCCTCACCCGTCGAATGGTTATTCATTTGCGTACTGGGTGCCCCCTGATTATCCATTTGCGTATTTGCTACCCCCTGGTTACTCTCAAGGCGAGGCGTTCTCACCGTGTTTGGAGAAGCTTAAAAAGTCTCTATAGAGACGCCATTCACGACAGGATCACCAACTGCAATATATCTGTGAATAACTTGGCCGTACACAACTACGCGATCATTTACATGGATCTCAGTTCCTGGACTTGTGAACATCTTTACTGTAATTGAGCCCGTCCGATCCGCGATGATAAAATGAGGACGATTAATTGATTTAAACCGAACCTGCTCGACAATACCTTCTAAGCGGATTGGTGTTGAGATCATACGTTCATTGATCTCACGAATCTTAACAGAACGTGCATGTTCCTTATAATATGGTAGTATGTTTGCGTACTCCCGCTGACTCAGATAATTCAAACCCATAGGGATGGCAAGCATGGCCACAATAAGAGGTATACAGAGAAGAAATGTTTTCCAATTTCCTGTTGAAAAAACATAAACTAAAAGAACACATGAAAAAAAAGCCACTACTCCATAGTGGAGTAATGATGGTCTAGCGTTATAATCACCTATTTTCATGCATATAGGTCTGCTAGAGTCTTTATATTTACTACTTTTTAGCTTTTACAGTTTAGAGTGCTTCAACTTCGCGCTTGAATGCAAGCCAGTATAAGAATGCTACAAAGAACATTGCACCGATAATGTTACCAATGGTAACCACAATGATGTTGTTTGTCCACATTCCAACCCAGTTCAAGTTAGAGCTAACCGTTGCCACAGCAGCTGGATCAAGTGCATATGTCATGAGACCTGCAGGGATGAAGTACATGTTTGCAACACTGTGTTCAAATCCAATGGTAACGAATGCCATGATTGGGAACCAGATTCCAAAGAACTTGCCAACTACATCATCAGCACAGATACCAAGGAACACAGCAAGATTTACGAGCCAGTTACAACCAATAGCTTTCATCATGAGTGATAACTGAGACATCATGCCAAAGCTATAAGATACTTTTGCCGAAGCTATTCCTATTGCAGTCTTACCATATACGGTTGCTGCTACTGCTCCAGTAGCTACATCAACTGAAATCAGAGGACCATATGCCATCATATATGCAACAACGAGTGATCCAATCAGGTTACCAATGTAGACAACAACCCATAGCTTCATAATTGCAGCCCAGGAGGTCTTGTGGATAAGTGCTGCAAGGGGTCCAAACATTGCATCGCCCGTAAAGAGTTCAGCTCCAGTTAGGACCGTGATGATCAAACCGACAGGGAACGTAGCTCCGAGTATTAATCTTCCAACACCTGCTCCAAGGAAATCCGCAGCGCCGGTAGATGCAACTGTTGCAAGGGCAGCACCCATTGCAATGTAAGCTCCGGACATGAATCCACGGACAAGCATTTCCTGTGTTGTTAAACCGACTTTATATGTTCCTGCAGCTGCAGCTTTTGCAACAATCTGAACTGGTGGATTAAATGTCATTTTCTCACCTTTCCTAATAAAACCTTTATTTCACAAACAAAGGCTTATACAAATAGTCTTTCCTTTTTCTATATAAAACCTTTCAAATTCCTTGGAGCCCCATTTGTTGATGTCCTCTCAAAAGGAGGCCAAATATGCAATATTAATGCACATGTAGTTAACTTTTCAAAAACAACAACAACATGTAACCATTATTTTGGAAAACCAGAAAAATATCTATTAAAAATGGAAAATAATGCCATTTTGATTGAAACATCTTAAGCATGTATAGTTCGTGAACAATACCAACTTTTCACAAAACGAGGTCTGCCATACACTATCTAAGTCATTTGTCGATGTCGTGAACAAAAAATTTCTCATCGAAAATCATCTCAATTTCTGAAATTTTCCAAAATTCATCCAATTTACCCAGAAGTAGACTCTCTCAGCACAATTCCTTTTATTTTCAATGTAATGAATGAAGAGATCCTGCGCTCTCAAAGAAAGGAAAAATATCATATAATATCCAATTTTAACAAAAATAATTCAAGTTTCAAAAAGAAGCGAAATCCCTTGGATGACTACATTTTCATAGTAATACAGCAAATGTATCTTTAAGAATGACCAACCGCATTGTTCTCTCTCCTATGTTTGGTGAACTGATCATTACCGCATTATGTGGGGTTTCGAATATGATTTTTTTGGATCCTCCTCCCTGCCCTATATGTCACAATGCATCGAGGAAAACTCTTGTTGATCATGATACACTGAAAAGGAGATTTGCAACAGTTATTATCGGGGGCGAGAAAATTAGATTAACTGTATCTGTTAAAAGATATATATGTAAACAGTGTGGGCATGTCGTTTCTGCACGTTCTCCGTTTTATCCAAATACCCGCCTTGGCTCTCCTGTTGTTGACCTTGCAATAAGTCTTGCATCACGATACTCATTTTACCAAACAAGTCAGATAATGGAGATGCTCAATATCTCGATAAGTCGAAGTGCAATTCGTACTCTTGCACAAAATAGGGAATGGAACATCACCACTGTTCCATTGTCAGGCCTGTTGCTTCCTGCATCACTACTTTCCCTTGGCACACTTATGAACACAAGCCATGGACGCCTCACCCATGAGGATGTCCTCATAGCATGTGGATTTAGCACAGAATAAATATATATGTGGATGAATAAAATAAATTAAGGCGGACTCTATTCACTAACATCAATTCAAATTATATTTTATGACGCAAATGCCATTACCCCTCTCCGATCTGCATCATACTTCCTCACCTGCTTCATCAAAACGATACTCATTATCAGAGATCCCTCTATTTCAACAAGATATCAAGGAGTTTTACAAAAAATACGCAAGGATGCAGCCATGGAGACATTCCACAAACACCTATCATGTTTTTGTCTCTGAGATCATGCTTCAACAAACACAGATTCCTCGTGTACTTGAAAAATTTCCTCAGTTTATTGACCGATTCCCAACCTTTCAAACACTTGCAGCTTCCACACTTGAGGAGGTTATTGCAGCATGGCAAGGGCTTGGGTACAATCGACGTGCACGTTTCTTGAGAGAGATAGCTATCAAGATCTGTAACGAGCATGATGGGGTTCTTCCCCGTGATCCTAGTATCTTAATTACCTTTCCTGGTATCGGACCTGCCACCGCAGGTTCACTCTGCGCATTTGCATATAATGAACCAGTTGTATTTATCGAGACAAATATCAGAAGGGTTTTCATTCACTCGTTTTTTGATCCAAAAAAAGCAAAGGTGCATGACAATGAACTCTATCCACTTGTGAAGGCATCCCTTGATTATGATAATCCACGAGAATGGTATTATGCACTTATGGACTACGGAACTATGCTTGCAAAGCAAGGAGGAAATGCAAACCGAAATAGTGTCCACTATACTCGCCAATCTGCTTTTGAAGGATCAGATCGTCAGATTCGGGGGACAATTCTTCGTGTGCTTGTGCAAAAAGGAAGAATGAGGGAAGATGAGATAAAAAAGCATATTACAGCATCCAATCAGAGTTCTTGCGAGTATGAACGCCTGCAACAAATTTTACACGGTCTTATTCGTGATCATATGATTGTAGCCGAAGATGGTGGAGTTTATACAATTGCATCGTGATATCGGGTAGACAAAAAATATGTATTTTTTTGATTCGTTGACTTTACGTATTAGTTGACTTTATGTAACTCTCTTTGTTTCATGAGCCGTGCCTGAAGTCCATAAAAGTGTGAAAATCCAATTCCATGCCTCTGATCAATAGTGCAAGAGTCAAAAGATGCAATATCTTCAGAATAGAAGGAGTTCTCAGAGTATCTTCCAAGAATAATGACATTTCCTTTGTATAGTTTCATCTCCACTGTTCCCATTACTCTTTTTTGCGTCTCATTGATGAATACATTGAGCGCTTCATACAAAGGCTCATAGATAAGCCCTCCATATGCAAGTTCAGCCCATTTGGCATCAACTATCTGCTTAAACGCATACTCCTCTCTCGTAAGTATAAGACGTTCAAGGTCAGCATGAGCTGTGATAAGGGTAGTTGCTGCTGGATGTTCATATATTTCACGAACTTTAATGCCAAGTACCCTGTTTTCTATCATATTGTTTCTACCGATTCCATGTGCTCCTGCAACTCTGTTGAGTTCAGCGATAAGAGCAGGTCCGTCCATCCTCTTTCCATTTATAGCAACTGGAACTCCCTCTTCAAATGTGATGCTTAGATCTGTTGGAGTATCTGGTGCATCAAACAAAGAGGCTGTCCATGCATAGATTTCTTCAGGAGGATGATATGCAGGGTTTTCAAGCAGCCCTCCTTCGATGCTGCGGGTCCAAAGGTTTTCGTCAATACTCCAAGGATGCTTTTTGTCAACAGAGATTGGAATATTGTGCTGTTGTGCATACTCAATCTCCCACTCTCGTGTCATATTTCGCTCACGCATGGGGGAGATGATATGAAGTCCGTAGGCATGAAATACGATATCAAACCGCAGCTGGTCATTTCCTTTTCCAGTGCAGCCATGAGCAACTGCTACAGCTCCTTCTTTTTTTGCGATCTCAGCAATTTTCTCTGCAATGAGAGGACGTGAGAGAGAAGTTCCCATAGGGTATCCTTCGTACAGTCCATTTGCTTTGATAGATGCAAAGACACATTTGGAAACGAACTCTTCTCTAATATCAACCGTGTAATGAGTGTCTGCGAGTTTTTTTCCCTTTTCTTCTGCCATTATCACTTCTTCTTCACGTTGTCCAACATTGGCAGAAACTGTGATGACCCGGTCATATCCGTACTCTTCTTTCAGAAGGGGAATACATACTGAGGTGTCAAGACCACCAGAAAATGAAAGTACAACTGTTCCTTTTCCCATAAACAGATCCTATTATTTTATTCCTATCGTTTGCCTGCTTATCGGAAAAGAGTATTGGCCAATCATTTCCTCACATAATTGTAGAGCTGAGATGATGTTTCATGCTGTGCTGCATAATGCGATAGATTTCTTGCAAAATTAAATTCCAAACTTTAAATGTCTTGTTTTCATCAATTATAGATTATATCTCATTTAAATTTCATTTCAAAGTGGCACTATGGATTGTGTTAAAATGCAAAATGCTAGAATAAAAACAGTAAAATTCATTCAATTTTTCTCTTTCTTAAAAGTGCAAAAAATAACGAATGGTACAACACAACACGGTTTCAAAAAACATAAGTATGTGGAGATGCTATAGTGACCTTTATGAGTAAACCCACTCAAGGAAGGGGGGTGTATGATCTGTTTTCGCATATGCACCAGTGGTTACACCAACTGGGTGCCATGCATATCCTTTCCACAAATGGGTAGGTTGGTGGTGATGTGGTAAACGTAAGAGAAGTTGGAGAGATCTATGAATGTGAGATCTGTGGAACTATCGTTGAGGTAAAAAGCGCTGGTGGTGGTGAGCTCATTTGCTGCACGAAGCCAATGGTTCGAGTAGAGTAGATGGAGAGATACAATGTATAAGTCAACATGTTCAGATGTAGTAAATGAAGTTGATGAGTTAGAAGCAAAGATCGGAAAGGTTCCTCTTATCTTTCGTGAGCTTGCAAAGCAAGATCCTGAGATGTTTAAGCTTGTCCTAAAGATGGATCATTTCATCTGGGATGATGGAGCAATAGATAAAAAAACGAAAAAGTTGATTGCTATCGCAATTGCAGCTGCTCTTCGTGATCAGCATGCAGTTCGAGCTCAGATAGCAGGGGCTGCAAATCTTGGCGTGAGCTCTGAAGAGATCGATGAGGCTCTTCGAGTTACATATTTGCTTGCAGGTATGCCTGCTTATGTCTCTGGAAAGGTTGCTCAGAATGATATTATGAAGTAGTTGGAAGGTGTTTTGCCGTATAAGGCCATAAACATCTTCTTACATCCTTTTCTGAACTTCAGTACTCACTTGTCAAATAAGTAGCTGTATAATCACGAACCTCACCGTGAGTAGCCTTTTTTTGAGGGAACATGTAATAAGTATCCAGATGTTTATCGGGATAGATCACGGAACAACTGCTATTCGTTTTGCAACTCATGAGAAGGTCATGAAGATCCCTCGTCAAGATGCTGTTTTCTTTGATATCCAGGAGTTTGCATCTCATTTTCCCCTTAATGAGATTCTTGGCATTGCCCTTACCTACTCAATGGGTGATAATTTCTCTGCCATATCATCTATTGATCATCTGGTGAATAGGGGAGTTATGAGCCAAAAGGGTGCTGGAAAGCATACTGGAGGAGGAACAAAGATCTTTGATACCCTTCTTGCATCAGATCTTCCTGTTATTGTAATCCCAGGGATTCATAAGGACTCTCCAACGGATCCCAGGTTTAAGATCTATTCCCATCAAGCAAGCCCAGAGAAAGTTGGAATTGCATATTATCTTCTACAAAAGGCAGGTCCCGATATTATCATGTGTGATGCCAGCTCAAATACGGTGAGTCTGCTCATCAAAGACGGAAAGGTTGTTGGGGGGTTTGATGCATGTCTGTTTGCACCAGGTCGAATCCATGGAGCTCTTGACTTAGAAGCAATTCGAGCAATCGATGCTCAAGAGATGAGTGCAAATGATGCATTTTTACATGCTGGAACAGATACAAAGTGCACAAGTATGCAATCAGAGTCAGAGAAAATGAGAACATTAGCTATGTTTGCTGCAATGGAGTGTGCTGCACTACGTTTACTTGCACCACAGGCAAAAGTAGCCCTTTCTGGCTCTCTTGCAGAGGATATTCATGCAGAGGTTTCTTTTCTTTTAGATCAAGAGGTCCTTGTATTTGATGAGTGGGCAGCAGCAAGAGGTCTTTGTATGATAGCAGAAGCAGTGTATCATGGAGCACAAGAGATAGTTGGTCTTGGTGTTTTAGAGAATGCAATAGAGAGGGGTGTTTAGAATGCCTCTCTCACCAATTATCTCTTTTTGTATGTGAGATTTTATTTTTTCATTTTTCGTAATTTTTCAATCTCTTCGTCTGCATTTGGCACTTTAATCAGAAATGTTCCATGACAGGGCTTTGTAAATGGAAAGAGAATGGCATCTCCATCGACCGCGATCCTGACAGGTGGTACACCGATAAGTCGTATCTCAAAGATCTGATATCCTGGTTGCACATCGTACTTCTCTTTATAGCGTGATAATGCGTCTCGGGCTTCAGAAAAGCTGACTCGTGACATTACGATCTCATATGGTAGTGACTCTAAACATCCCATGGTGCCTCATTCTCCAGTTTCTTTTTTAGTTTCATTGGGTTATGCATTGATGAATCTGCGATAATAGTGCATGGAAACTCAATGAGTTCTTCGAGTTGACTTGCATTTTCTCCAAAGATAAGCACATACAAGCGTGTTGCACAGAGTGCCTGCACTGTTGCTGCATAGCTGATTCCTGCATCATTGTGAATATATACAAAGGTGCTGTCTGGTTTTCGCTTTTCTTCAGCAAGTTCATCAATGCAGGCATCAAGATCCATGAGTTCTTCGATATAATGCCCTGCAGGGTCAGCTACTCGAATCAGCTGCCGTGCTGCTGGTGTTCCTGCAATGGTTGTATGAATGTTTGTTTGCTTGAGCCGGTGTGCAAGATATAGTACCAGACTTGTCTGAATGGGAATTTTTGGACACCCAAGTAGAATCAACGCTGTTTTTGATGAGCTTGGTGTCTCCTGCGTGCTATCTGTCATCTTCTCCTCTTTTTACTACCTGATAGGTTCGCATCTCATATACACTATTTCATCAGATCTTCATGTTTTCACGACATAAACTATATAATGATATATGTAGGGATCGCTCAGTTCACTCATTTTTTCCTCTCTCAAGGAGGATGCAACTGAGAGTGATTTGACTGAGGCACTGCACTCACGTGTAGAGATGTGAAGATCGGTTTTGATACATTTTCAAAGTTCTACGCACTGAAGAGCATGGGTAGGTTTTGTTTCAGTTAAAGCTGGAAAATTTGACTTTGTTAGATCTGCTCAAAGTAGAGAGGTTTCATTGAGAAGAATAGTATGGGAGAAAAGTATTCATTTGTGAGGTTTTTGGAGAAAGCTCTGTCTTATTTTCCATCCAGAGGACTCATTTGGCGCGGACACCCTATGTCACAACATGGCAAGAAAATGAGAGGTAAAACTATGTGGTCACCCATTCTCTCATTTTTTTCAGATGAAACTCCGAAATCCCTCTTTTACAAGGAGTTTTTTACTCAGGAAAGCACTCAAAAACAGATCCATTTTATGTTTTTTATTTTGTCTGAAATTTAAATATTTTTAAAGGGATTCAACGAGAAAGGAAGAGATTTGGCCGGTTTTATTCCACCATTAGAAGTCTTTGCAAAAATTAGGCAACAAAATAGAGAAAAATGAGTGATCGTCCGTGTTTTTTGTAAAATAAGTTCACATCATCTGTGAAAAGAGTACCTCATAAAGGATCCTTTATGAGGTACCTCATCTGAGATCTCAAATATTTCTCCAATTGACCATTGTTAAATAGAATGGAGAGATACGACTTCTTAGATAAAGTACCTCATAAAGGATCCTTTATGAGGTACCTCAAAGAAGCAATTATAGGAGATTTTTAGAGAAAAAAGAGACAAATTGAGTTTATTTCCTATGCCTCTGAAGATATTACTACAGAGCAATAACGCATCCAAATGATCCGTTCTTTCAATGGATCTGAGCATGTGTGTTATTTCTCACCAGCCGTGTTTTGTGAAAGAATGGTTTGTTGAATGGTTTCAGTAGTGATATATCTCTTAAAGGCAGATGGAGTAAAAGTTGCAATTTCAAGAACAAAGCGAATTGAGGGTAAAAACAGAGATTTCTAGAGGATAAGGATAGAATGATGCGAAAGTGTAAAAATTATCGATCCCGGGAAAAAGGGAGAGAGCATGCACATAGATTCAGAATGCTTCTGAGCCTGATGCTTGTGTTGGCATGTGGGCTTGCTTTCACGCCAGTGTACGGAGAAGACCTCGTCGTCGCAGATGGTGGTGATGCTGGAGACAATGCTAAGGCAGAGATAACAGGTGGAGTCACAAAAGATGAGAACAGTGTTTAGGCGGATCTGGAGATCCCACGGTGCTGGTGCAGGAGACAATGCTGAGCTGGCGGTAACAGGTGACGTTGATGATGAGTATGTCAATGTGCGAAACTGCGGTACGGTAGCACCACGCTAACGGTCAGTGGAACGGAGAACGAGGATGGGACGATGAACGGTGGCACACTGACGGCTAATCGGATTCATGTGAGAAAGGAAGGAACAAGAACCGTAAAACTCGACATCAATACGGTAGATGTAGCTCAGGGTATGAAAGCCGTTCTGAATTTCTATGACACTACAGCTCAAGACGTGACAATCGGCACGCTTCAGGTGCACAGTGGAAGTACCGTCGAATTCAAAGACAACGCAGAGCATACTGGAAACTATACTATCAAGAATCTGAAGGAACTGGAACCTGGCGCGATATTCCGGGGAGATCTGGATATGGTAGACGGTGGCATACAAAAAATTACATTCAATCTGGATTCAGTAGTCAAGGGTTCCACCACTCCCACGTTCACCATTTACGGCGATGCAAACTATGACTTCGACAAGTTCGCGATTATATTTGATGGGAAAATTCCACTAGCGGTTGGGCAGGATCTTATCCTCTTTCAAAACGGTCATACTCAGGCTGGTCAAAACTTCCAGGTGAGGGGAGAGGAATGGATTAGTACAGATGCGATACATCAAAAGATCAGTGGGCACATGTTTGAGCTGAGAAATGAAAACGGCAACTTGATCGCCAGATATATAGTTGTCAAAAAAGAAGATGGTTCCACAGAAGCCATAAACCCAGGTGACGCCAAAGGCATAAGAAACTGGAAAATTCCAGGGAACGGGAAAATCAGAGAAAATATATCTGATGGATTTACTAAAGCAGAAAATATTGCATCTAATTATCCTGAATATTATTTGGGCGATTCAGAGTACCATGATATGCTGAGTGGGTTAATGAATGATGAGGCATTGGATAAGGTGCTGGTTTCTTTCCTGCGCCTTGGACATGGAAAAGAGTCGGTTAAAAAGAGAAAGGCCATACAAACCCTTGTCGAGTATTTTTCCTTTGTTATGGGAATTGATAATCCTCCAAAAATCCTTATTAGGCATGACATCGATCTTCCTACTCAATATTACCCAAGCACAAAGATAAATACAATATATCTTAATGTTAACATATTGGAGAGACCCTTTGAGGTCATTACTAGCATCGTCCATGAACTGACCCATGCTTGGCAAACACAAGTGGTTTTGCGAACTATAGAAGAAATAGACCGGGACTTATACCATGGCGGAAATGAAGTGCAATATTATCAAGAGCTTGCTGACCCCATAAAATCAGGAAAAAACGTTAGTGGCTATCTAACGCACCTAACAGAGATAGAAGCAAGAACTAGTGAAGATGCTATTGCAGAAAGAATGAGAAGTTTAGCTATATCTAAGGGAAAAGGAAAATTGACCCCATAATTATAGAAAAGTATTGATTTACCAAGTAAATCTTGAAATAAACTATCCAGCGTAATTTGTTGACTTTGTTTTAAAAAACACCTAATTTTCTTTTTTCTTATGTGAACTGAGTGCAAGTGTGAACAAATATGGTTCTTTTGAGAGATGGTTGACACACCGCCTAATATTTCTCTATGAATGATAAAGGAGGCTACGATAAGGGGTACTCCAAGGTTACCAACTCGGAAAAAACCAAATTTGATGCCACATCCATCATATAGTACGAAATATTATACTTACATCGAACAAAATTTATATTAAAAACTGTACGAGAGGGGAACGTGTATGATCATTACTGCTACAGAGTTTAAGGCAAATCTTGGCCATTATCTGGAGTTGGTGGAAAAAGAGGATATTGTAATTACCCGCAACGGAAAGCGGATTGCAAAGTTGACTAACATTGCAAATGATCGGACTGATACTCTTCGATCGCTGATAGGTATCTTGCCATCTGACATATCGTTAGAAGTGGAGAAAGAGAAACGGCTTTCAGAGATAGGAAGACAGCCAATAGCATAACCAATATTCATATAGTATGCAGAGAAGAATGGACAAGGAAAAGATAAAAGATGCTCTCTAGGTCTGGCGGAGCTTTTAGAGATCTTGGATGTCACGCGTAGAGACTGCCTTACTGCCTTGAACTTGCCTATGAGTGATTATGAATGTGAAATTTTCAATTTATCTACTAGAGACTAAAAATCCGGCCATATGAAGTCATGGAAAGTACATTCTTTCACACAAATGTATACAAACCTACAAGTCATATATTCTTTCATTTGAGGGCTTCACAATGAATGATAGATCTAAAGTAATCGCATATTTGAAACAGATCGGGATTAAAGTGGATCCTAATGAGTTTAACAATAGATTGCTTATTCAAAAAATCGTCTACCTTCTTAAATTGAAGGGATTTGATATAAAATATTATTATGGAACTCCTTATTTTGAAAAGAGAGGGGTCTACTCCATAGAACTCGCAAACGATTATTGTAGTTATAAAAATGAGTTTTATGAGTTGAAAACGAGTTACAAACTCAACAAAGACGAATATGAGGTTTTAGCTGAGTTCAAATCACTATTTGGCTTTTCTACTCCCTTACTTGAGGCAGGAACCACATATGCATACTTCGCATATGAAAAAGGGATAGAAGCATCAAACGCATATAATAAAGTAAAGGAACTAAAATCAAAATACTGTTCCCCGTATGAAATTGCAATAGGGGTCTCAAAAGTTAAAGAATTTTTATTTGAACCTATAGAAGAAGATAAAATGTTGTTGGAGAGAGAAACTGCACCTTGGAGAACGGTAGGTATTCATGTGTGACCCAAAGGATGGAGATATTTGGCAAATTGATCTTACTGATTCTCGTGGTCATGAACAAGGAAATGAAAGGCCTGCAATTTTCATTCGGTGTTCCAAAAATTTAGGCTTGCATACTGTTGTACCTTTAACATCTAAAAAAAATATATTCAGATATTCCCATACTCATGAAATAGGTAAATCTAATACGTGCGGTCTTGAAAAAGACAGTGTTGCAATGATATTTCAGCTACTCACAATTTCATCAGATCGGTTAATACGTAAAAGAGGGTGCGTCTCAAATGGAGACTTTGCAATTGTAAAGGCATTAATTGTTGACTATCTTAAACTGTCTCAAATATAAGCCGTCTGCGAAAAAGGAGGGAAAAAAGGTTGGATTATACTAAAAACTTCTTTAATTATCCACTCACATGAAAATATAACATATTTATAAAAAATATTATTATTTTATAACATTTGCTTTAAGATGGAAAAAAGTTCTAACATTTAGTATTCCTTTTATTTTATATTATGTTATTCTCACATATTTTTGGATGGATTGGTCATGTCTGACCCATGGATCCAACCACGTCTTTGAAAAACTGCTTTTTTTGTAGTGGTTTTGGATCACACATGATCTTCTGATATGGATATAGAAGTTATTACACATTAACACACATATTTTGTAACTAACACGTAATATTCATAATAATCAACTACAAGCGATATAGAGAACCTACATAGAACATACCATAGAAATTATTTTTGTGTAGTTGATTTAATACTGGCATTTAATAAGTGCTACACGCAATATATTGCTTCATGACTGAGTACTGGAAAAAGTGGTTTATAGAGAAGAGAGAAGGTACTGACTCTTTTTTTCTTTCAAAAGACATCTACTTCAAAGGAAGACGAAAGCGCATCAGAATAAAATGTACGGAGGATCTAAAAAAGCCCCCAGATATTGAGAAGATTGTTCTACATCACATGAACGAGATTGTGGATAAAGCAAAAAGCGCCAAAATATCTCTCGTTTCTGATTATTATACTCTAGAGCACATCCCAATAAAACTGATGCAAGATTTTGAAAAAATAGCTGTAACAACACAGATCATCTTGGATTTTCTTCCCATTCATGAACAGGACATATACAAAAAACAATTTGGAATGAGATACATTCATGGGACAACCGCAATTGAAGGAAATACATTATCCCTGCAGCAGGTTCGTGATCTGATTGAATTTGGTATAACCCCTCAATCCAAGAACAAACGAGAGATATTTGAGGTCAGCAACTTTGAAAAGGTGCTTAAGTACAGAACCGAATACAGAGGAAAAGTAACGCTGGCATTCATTAAAAAATTGCACGAACTTATCATCAGAGAGACAGGAGAAGCAGAACCAGGATCATTTCGACACAATGATAGGATCATGATTGTAGGGTATGATTCCCCACTGTGCCCATCTCTCCTCATTGAAGAACAGCTACAACAGATCATAGACGAGTATTATACAAAAACAAAAAATAACTACCACCCTTTTGAGCAGGCAGTTTTGTTTCATTTACAGCTTGAAACTATTCACCCTTTTGATGATGGAAACGGCAGAGTTGGAAGAGAGGTCTTCAACTACATGATCACAAAAGAAGGTTACCCTCCAATGCTATTTCTGGGTGAGGAACGAGAAACATACATTTCAGCTTTGAAAGATGGAAATGCAGAAAAATATGAAGAGATGGTGAAGATATTTATGAAAATGTACATGAAACTCTATGCTTCTGCTTTACCGGATCTTGAAGTCCATGAAACATAGCTATGAATCAAACTCAGTTCACATGTTTCTGAAACAATGGCGTCCACTAATTCGCGGTTTCCATCGAAGATGGCTTCAAGATCCTTCCGGAGACCAATTTGACTTGCAATCTGTTCAAGAAACAAGACAGCGCCGTACAAGCGATTTTTACACTTGTCAGTGTTACGCTGGCCTTCCTTCTTTTCGAAGGCCTGTGAGCTTCTCCGCCTCGTTCATGTCCCAGTCTTCAGGGAAGAGAAGGAAGGGCCTCTCTTCGAGGGAAGCAAGGTAACACCCGAATTGAGAGAAAACATTGGGCATCAAATACGCAAATGAGCAACCATTCGACGGGTGTGTGAGCAAAGCGAGCGCACCCCGAGTGCTGTTACTACATTTTTCCCCAACTCGCCAGGCACGGCGAGGACGCGCCTCCCTTGAAGCCATCCTCCTTCGTCAGATGGCATGAGAGGGATCAAACTGCCGTTCTTTGTGTGGCCCGCTTGTCCACTCACGTCGCAAATGCACCTTCCGCTGATGGGATATGTGACAAATGCCGTTCTTTCCGTGTCCCATTTGGAACTCACGTCGAAAATCCGCTTACAACTGGGCTATCCAATACGCAAATGAATAACCATGTGACGGGTATGGGAGCAAAGCGAGCATACCCCGATTGCTTTTACTGAATTTTTTCGCAAAAAATTGTTGGTGAAAAATTTGCGAAGAAACGGAGAAAAAAGAAGAGAAGATACTAAAATGAAAAAAAGTTCTGGCCAACATGACCAAAAACGGCAAAAACACGCTTAGCTAGCGAATCCTTCCTGACTTCGCGAGATGACTTCTGAGATATTGAGCACACGAACATAAAAACAACTGTGTGACGGGTATGCGACCAACGGAAGCATACCCCAAGTGCTTTTACTAGATTTTTTCGCAAAAAATCTCTTGGAACTCGCGTCGAAAATC
>JAITWW010000023.1 GCA_031285085.1 Candidatus Methanofilum arcanum | reverse complement strand
AAGTGTATACCCCCAGTCATCACTTGTTCCTCCATACTTCCACTCTGAAACTACTGCCGATTCACAGTTCCCTACTCCTATGCATGCACAAAGGAAAAGAAAACAGAAAAAAACACGTACTATTACTGAATATGGCATATTATCTCCTTGATGATCTATGGGTATTTTGTAAGTGTGTACTTATATTTTTTTATAGATGGTGTCTTCTGAAATTTACTGGAATTTATGGGAAAGTGAGCAAGATATCGAGCGTACATGGATTCACTGGATAGTCTGATGGGTGCGGAAGATAGATTTCAATACCTCTTTATACGAGGAGTCATATAATCTGATTAACTCGGATAGGCTTGGCTTCAAACGAGGCCTGTTTTTGACAATCCGATTTGCTAATGTTATTTGGAATAATGGGGAAATGAACAATGAATAGAGGTTTATTTAGACTTCTCTCTGTACTCGTACTTTGTGCGATGGTAGGCGGATATGCTTGTGCAGCTGAGACAAAGGGGGCCATTTATATTAACTCAAACCCTGAAGGGGCAGATATCTTTTTGACAGATCCATCTACGACTGTAGATGGGCTTAGTGTAGATACTCTTATCGGTGTTACACCAAATCAATTTTTTGTAGAACCTGGTACGTACAATATCTATCTGCAAAAATATGGATATGTCTCTAAGTGGTACGACCCTTTTGTTGTTGGCCCAGGAGAGATGTTGAATTTTGGCATATGGGAACTTGAGCCTCAAGCAGCAATGTACGGAGCATTACATATTGAGACAAATCCTGCTGACGCATCAATTATTCTTGATCGCCTTGTTGAAAAATACCCAGAAATAGAAAGCAGAGTGTATGGTAACACACCGCTTTCACTTGAATCTTTGCCGCCAGGTACCTATACTTATGAGATAAAAAAAGCTGGATATCATGAGGAAGTCGGCTCTGTTGAGGTCACACTTGGTGCAGTATCAGAAGTCGCTGTTGCATTAATACCGGTTGCAGTAACTGAGCCAGTGAGATTTAATTCATTGCCAGCAGGTGCTGAGGTTTTTATCCTTCCTAAAAATTTTGATGGTCTCGATCTTGAAGCACTTGATGTTGCTGAGATAAGAGCAAAAGCAGATTATGTGGGGTATATTGGGTACACACCTACGACATTTGAGATGCCAGAGGGGGACTGGTTCTATCTGATGAAAAAGGATTCACATGAGGAAATAAAAGGTGAAATTTCTGTTCAGGTTGGCATCCCTGTTCCAGATGTGAACAGAGAACTCACACCCATTCAACAGAGTGTTGAGGTGTACTTTGAGAGTGAATTGGATCCAGTTACCATAAGTTATAATGGAGAAATAGTTGGCACCACTCGCCAATGGGTTAAGTTACCTGCAGAGACATATGCTGAAGTCACTTTTGCAAAAGAGTTCTATGAAGACTCTACCATCCCCATAGATACATCATTACTCATGGGTCGGCCATCGAGGTGGGGAACGTCTATTGATCTTGCGCATTCAATGTACACTATTAGAACTGAAGCTGGTGAATACATTCGGATAATTGCAACTCCTGCTGGTGATCTTCCGAATGCAAATTCAGTTGTAGCTGGAGGGTGTGCACCAATGTATGAAATCTTCACTGAAAGCCCTGATTATCAGATAATGGCAATTACACTTGATGGCGAGAAGCTCATGGATATTGAGCCAGGCACTGATAGTATAGTCCTGAACCAGAATGGGACATGTGACGGTGCCTCCGATATCAAAGTGATTCGGAATAATATGGTGCTTAAGGTAGAGAGTGAAAAGAAGAAGTATACTATTGAGGTTGTTGTTGGCCCTGGAGGAACAGCAAATCCCCCTGGTCCTCTCATTGAAGTTCTTTCTGGAGATGAGAGTCCTGGATTCTTCTTTACACCTGATTCAGGGTATGTATTACTTGAACCTGAGATGGATGGTAGAGAACAGTGGATAAAGCCAGGTAATGGACCGTACTCCTTTGGAATAGTTCGGCAAAACCACATAATTAAAGCAGGGTTTAGACCGACCCATGTAACCGTCACACTTGAAGGTGATTTAACGAATGGCTCTATGGATCCAATGGAGCCCTTTTCCTATGAGATCCCATATAATGGATGCACAAAACTTCATACGCTCATCCCAAATGAGGGATATATTGGTCAATTCATATTCAACCCCCCAGCAGATACTGTTGAGGCAGAAGCTGTGAACCCACGAACAGTTCAATTCCAGCAATGTCAAGTAACTCAGGATCTTACTATTGGAATATCAATTATCCCACTCCTTTTTAATATCCAATCCAGTGCATCTGGAAATGGAATTATTTCTCCAGCTGGAGAACAGGAGAAAGAGTACATGAGTTCTGTGACATTTGATATCACAGCAGATCCAGGTAATTCATTGATTAAAGTTCTCGATAATGGTGTAGATGTAGGAATACCCAGTCAAGAAACGCCAACTCAGTATGTGCTCTCAGATATCTCTACGGATCACGTGATTGAGGCATTTTTTACAGGTTCATCTGATTATCTCACGATAACTCCTCACTCAAGTCCAGGAGGAACTATTGTTCCATCTGAACCACAGGTGAATGTACCACGTGGATCGGATGTTACCTTCACGATAACACCAGATTCCTGTTATACGATTGGCTCAATTGTCATTACAGATATAGCAAGCGCAGCTGAAACAAGGGACGGACCATTTTCAAGTCAAGAAGTGGTGACACTTGAAAACGTCCAAAGCTCACATGAGATATATGTTCAGTTTGATCAAAAATACTATAACATAGATGTTACTCAGGCTGAGGGTGGTAAAATTTTACCGGAGACAAACCCTGTTCCAGTACTATGTGGAGAAAGTATGCTATTTACCATCACTCCAGATGCTGGAAATTCAGTTAACTTTTTGATTGTTGATGGTGTTGAGACGAAACCAGATCAGTTAGGAACATATACATTCTCTAATGTGGTTCAAGACCACACCTTCTCTGTTCTTTTTACTATGCCTCCTAACCCCGAGTTTTCATCAGATTTAATTCGGGCTCCACCAAAATATCCAGTAAAATTTAATGATCTCACAACGAACAGCCCAACTGATGTACTTTGGGATTTTGGTGATGGAGAAGTATCTAGAGAACGTGAACCTACCCATTACTATGCATCAACTGGTATCTACACCGTAAAACTCACTGCATTTAATGCAGCATCACCTCAAGCTGGAATAACAATTGAGAAAAATAATTACATTGAGATTACTACTGATCCCATTGCGAAGTTCATTGTCGAACCAGAGATCGGAATGACACCACCTGGCTTTACCGTCAATATGACTAATTACTCATTAAATGCTGAAACAAAGGATAGAGTGACCTTTGTATGGGATTTCGGTGATGGAAAAGGAAGCAGTCTCGGACGAAGTCCATCATATACCTATACTTCCCCTGGTGTATATAAAGTCGGTCTAAAAGTAGAGAAACCATACATTGCAGCTGATTATTATTATCAGACTATTACCATTCTTCAAGAACCTATTGCTGATTTCATGGCCCATCCCCTCTCTGGCCCAGCTCCATTAACGGTGCAGTTTGAAGATAAATCTCAGGGATTCCCAACATCATGGTTCTGGAGTTTTGACGATGGATCTGGATCATATGATATATCTCCAACACATATCTATGCCGAACCTGGTGTTTATTCGGTTACACTTGATGTAAGAAGTGATGAAGGAGTCGATAGTAAGACGGTTGAACGTCTTATTACTGTTACGTAAATAGCGTTATAGTATATCAGAAGCAGGCATTAGAATAAAAAGCAAAATCCTGCTTTTTATTTTACATCTTAGATCTTTTTTCCTAACTCTGTAACAGACTGAATAGATGAAAAAGAGAGATCAATCTCAACTACACACCTTATGCAATGTGTATGAAAACGAAAAAAAGTGTTTTATTTTCAAATGGCGCTTCGCATTTAGTCGAGTGGAACGGTCTCTAACTGTGAAACAACCTCCCAAATCCTGGTTCGTGCATGACCTGGCATATTTGAGTCGCTGCTAATCTCACTGATTTTCGAAATTGCTTCTGCAGCACGAAGGTTAAGTGCTACCTCTTCGGATGAGAGCAAAATCCGTGTCTCATCAGCAACACGACGGATATTACGTGGGATATTGCTATCTTCGCTGATCGTGTGTAACTTGTGAATACAATTCGCAATTGTTTCCTCTGCTTTTTCTTCTGGGTTGGACATAAAGATCACCTATATACATATATAATTGCCTAGCCACCATAGTAACAGGCACATTGCTTATGGCACCTCATTGAAGCAATAAGGCATGATATCGTTTGCCTAAGTATATCTCCAGTACCAACATAAAAAAGTATAAGTTCATATCAACACCCTCCCACAAAAATGACCTCTGGCGTACCACGTACCAACATAAAAATGTATAAGTTCATACTGCTAATAGAATCCCATGTCACGTCCAGATGAAATCATGGCACAATATCTCTTAAAAGGAGGAAAAATGCTCGCAGAAGCATGCCCCCTGTGCCATAACCCTCTCTTTGAGTACAATGGAAAACGTCAATGTGTTATCTGTCCTGAAACAGAAACAGTACAAGAAAATACCCTTGAAAAACAGACAAAAAAGAGATCAACATCTTTGCCTCACTCTGATCCACTCCAGGGACAAAACCTCCATACAGATGGTACGGTAGAGCAAGCGGCATATTTGGCTCTTTTACATACCTTATCATGCATTCCACAAGAAGATGATGCACATTCTATCCATGAATTAAGTACCTCATCTGCAATGTTGACAAAGATTTATCTGAAGCTGATAGATCTTCAACCACGCTCATAATGCCTTGTTGCCACTTCAAACATCTTTTCAGCTTTTTTCGTTCCAATACCTTTTATTACGGTAATCTCATCAATAGAGGCAGTAACTACGCCCTGTACTGAACCAAACTCTTCAAGGAGCTTTTTTGCATTTGTGGGCCCAATATTTGGAAATGACGCAATAATTGTTTCCTGTGCCTCTTTTATCGACCGATATGCACGTTTTGGTACGCTATAATATGAATGAGATGGTTCATCATCTTCTCTTCGTGCAAGCACACAAAGCATCTCCGCAGTTTCCTCCGCAGTCCTTGTATACAATATACCAATACCCATATCAACAACAATTGCAGCAAGAGCTCCTCGAATAGCATTTGGATGAACATCACGTACGGTATACAATCCATCTCCTTCTATGATGAGAAGAGGCTTATATGCTTGCTCTGAAAGGCGCATGAGCTGTGTCATTAAATTACGATCAATGAGAGAGTTCACAAAATCCGTTGTTGTTTTTCTCTCAATTAAAAGGCGGCCAATGAGGTAGTCACCAACCTCAAGACGTTCTAGGTTTAGATGTGATTGCATTCGAGCGAGATGTTCGACTACCCGAGAATGTGTTTCTCTATCATCAACAATAATACATGGTCCACTTTTTAATCTCTCTAAAGTCTCACGAACTTCAGCAGGATCCGGTGGAGGTGAGAATAAAGACGTCTGTGCTTGTGTTGATTGGATACCTCCGCGAATATGCTGAGACATTGTCTTCTCCCGTTTTTGTGAGACTGATTTTGCCACCTCATCGCTGGTTCCTTTTGTCACAAGTACGATAATTGATCCCGTTCCATGTCTTCCTGTTCTTCCTTTTCGCTGAATGCTTCTAATTTCTGATGAAACCGGTTCAAAAAAGATGACCATGTCTGTAGAAGGGATATCTAGCCCTTCTTCACCAACCGATGTTGCAACTAACACCGCAAACTCTCTCATAAAAAATCGATTCAGAACTTCAATCTGTTTTTTTTGTGAAAGGCCTGTATCATTTTCTTTTCCACTCTGTCCAACAAATCTCTCAGCTGAGATTCCCTCTCGTTCTAACGCTGCAACAATACCAGCTACGGTATCACGATATGATGCAAAGATGATTATCTTTGACTCAGGATCCTGTTTAAGTTGGGAGCGAATTATCTCGGGAAGAATGTGAAATTTCGGATGAATCTCTTCTTTCCACTCGATCGTCATGTCAAGTAGTTGCATGAACCTTGGGTCCTCTGCAATGCGTCTGCTTGCCTTGCTCCCTCCTGGGGAGTTTGCTTCCAACAGCAATTTTTGCAGATAATGAGAAAATACTTGTGAACCTTGTGATTCACATAAGAGCACCGCATGCCTTAGCTTCATGAGTTCGGCATGAATACTTGCAGCAACAAAGCCATCAGCATCATGCCGTGCGATGGATTGTTGAATATGGGAACTGATCTCATTTAATGTTCGCATTGACAGATTTGCTTTTGGAGGAATAGCATATCCCATCTCCTGTAATTGATGGAGTCTGTCTTTGATCAGTATATCAAGAAGATGGGATGCTTTTTTTAGAGCATCGGGAAGGGAAAGAGAGAGATATTCAATCTCCTTTTCGTGAATATAGGGTTTGACATCAGGATCTTCCTCTGTTCTGGTTAGTACTTTTGTAACTCGCAGGTTTTGGACGATATCGCTGATCTTTTCAATATTTCCACCTGGTGATGCTGTCATTGCAAGAATGAGTGGCTCACATGCTGTTTTCAGGTATTGTTCAGCTAAGAAAACATATGCATAGTTTCCAACTGTTCTATGTGCCTCGTCAATAACGAAAAGAGAGACCTCAGCGAGAGAGTATCTTCCCGCAATGATGTCATTTTTAATAACTTGGGGTGTTGAAAAAATAACTGATGCCTTCTCCCATGCAGCTCCTCGTGAGGCTGCTTTTGTTTCTCCTGTAAAAAACAAGAAATCATCATCAGGGGTTTTGCTGTCATGCACGAGAAAGAGATTTTTGAAATATCGGATATGCTGCTCAACAAGAGGCTTTGTTGGGGCTACGATGAGAATTTTTCCTCCAATCGTATAGTATCGTGAGGCTGCAACGATTAAGGCAATAGCTGTTTTTCCAAGGCCTGTTGGAATGACAACAAGAGAGTGGTCCTCAAGTGCATCCATTGAGATAGAAAACTGGTACTGTCTGCGTTCAAGGCTTTCCGGCTTTATACAAGGGTGGGAGATATATTCCATAGGTAAACAGTGGGAGAGAGGGGTGTTGATGTGACGGTGCCAGCTATGTGATCTCTGAAAATGATATTTTTCCACTGATGAGATCTGCTATTATCGCGGAAGTACGCTCTATTGGAATCCGCACTTGTGATGTTGTATCACGATCGCGTATCGTTACCGTTCTATTTTCTTTTGTCTCATAATCAACTGTGATGGCATAAGGAGTACCGATCTCATCTTGTCTGCGGTAACGGCGTCCGATTGCACCAGATTCATCATACTCTGCATGAATATTTCGCCCATGCAACTCTTTGGTGATAGTTTTTGCAATGGTGTCAAGTTCATCTCGGCTCATGAGTGGAAATACCGCGACCTGAATTGGGGCAACACATGCTGGGAGCCTCAGAACAGTACGTGCTTCTCCATCTATTGTATCAACTGAGTACGTGTTTTCAAGCAATCCATAGATCATACGATCAATGCCATAACTTGGTTCAATAACATGCGGGCGGACCTCTTCTCCTTGAACCGTTACATCTTCTTCACGAATCTCATAGAGTTCACTTGGAATATCATACTTTTCTCCATCAATGGTGACTGTTGCACCATCTGGACCTGGGTTTGCCATAGCTAATGCATCTGCAATGGCTTTTGCTTTTCCACGATATTTTGGGCCAAGAGTTCCCATATCAGCAATAATTCGGCGTTGGCGTGTGACACGGGGCTTTTCGTACTGAATAAACACCGTGAATGGATCACCACTATGTGTAGCATGGGCACGAAGATCATAATCTGTTCTATCTGCAATACCAACCGTCTCTACCCAGCCAAAGCGGTCAGAGTATATCTCTGCATCCCAGCAGTCTTGTGCATAATGTGCTCGCTCATTAGGTAAATGCTGTCTAAAACGGAGTCTTTTTTGCTGAATTCCAATTGTCATCAAAAGTTCATGTGTCAGTGCAAGATAATATGCGACGTACTCATTTGCGATGAGTCCGAGATCAACAGCATCACGCATGGTGTATTCTTTTGCCTCTTCATTGTTTTGCTGTTGTACATATGTTAGCAAGGGGAATGAATATTCTGCGTATTTTGTAAAATTTGGATGTTTTTTCTCATCAGGATACACAAATATCTCTGCTTCTGCTTGTGTGAACTCACGCAGACGGATCATGCCTTGACGTGGCGAGATCTCGTTTCGATATGATTTTCCGATCTGAACTGTTCCAAAAGGTAATTTGTCGCGGTAAAAACGAAGGAGTCTGCCAAAATCTACAAAAATACCTTGAGCTGTTTCTGGGCGAAGATATCCTTTTCGCTGTGAACCAGGTCCTATACTTGTTTGGAACATGAGATTAAACTCAAAAACAGAGATATTCTCCAGAATCTCCATGCAAGATGGACATTCTTTCCCTTCTATTATCTGTCTGAGCTCTTCGCAAGAGAGAACTCCTGCATTTTGAACATGATAGGATTCTGCAATATGATCAGCACGTAAGAATTCATTACAGTGTGGGCATTGACACATCTTATCTGAAAAGCCGCTTGCATGTCCTGAAGCCTGGTACACCGCTTCAGGGCCAATGGTTGGGCATTCAATCTCATAATATCCCTCTGAAATGACATAGAACTGCCTCCATACATTTTCAACTCTACGTTTTAATGATGTTCCAAGTGGCCCATAATCAATAAATCCTGCAACACCACCATAGACTTCTGATGTAGGCCATACGAATCCTCTCCGTTTTGCAAGATCCATGACCTGCTCATATCGTTCATTCTGTTCGCTCATATAGTGTCGTATAGTTGTGTTTTAAAAAGAGATGAACATATCTAGGGGGTCTTCTCGCCGTATACACAAATGCTTATTGAACTCAGAAATAACGCTTTTCATTCGTAATGCTGATTCCAAACTCTTTTGTCAGACTACGCAATGAGAGTTATCCAATTAACTAACATCGAAAAAAACCATGAATTATGCTATTATTCTGGAAACAGTGCGTAGTGTGACAATGGAACTGCTTCATCATTGGCGATAAAGTGAATAGAAATAGATTAAAGTGAATAGCAATAGATACAGTGGAGGTCACATGAAAGAACAAGTGTTGTTTATTATTTTGGAACAGTACGCTGATTGGGAATACGCATTTCTATCATGCGCCTTGCAAGGCAGCATCCAAGATAAAACTTCTCCTTATGAGGTGAAAACCGTTTCACTTAGCAAAAATCCAATTAAATCCATAGGAGGCTTTACAACAATTCCAGATTATGCCGTTGAAGATATTCCATCAAATTATGCCGGAATTATCCTTATTGGCGGCATGTCATGGAGAACGGAAGGGGCTAAAGAAGTAGCGTCGGTGGTTAAAAAGGCGTATGCTGATGGCAAGATTGTCGGTGCGATCTGCGATGCTACCGTTTTTCTTGGAATGAATCAGTTGCTGAATGAGAAAAAACACACCAGCAATATACACGAGGATTTGATTTCAGCTGCGCAAGGAAACTACACTGGCCAAAGTAATTATCTGAATGAGCAAGCGGTGCGGGATAACAACCTAATCACGGCCAATGGAACCGGATACTTGGAGTTTACGCGGGAGGTGCTTACTGCGTTGAACGCGTACCCTGCTGACTATATAGAAGATAACTACCAGTACTTCAAAATTGGTTTTATTGAATTCATGAAAAACAGGAATAGATAATCTTACGCTTTATTCTCCAAAAGAGCAAAAGATAAGCGAAAAGTAATTCACCCATCGTCAGTACTGGATTTCCTTGTTCAAGCGTTTTTTGCTTGAAGCGTGCATTCATGGCGCGTGATGAGGAAGATTACCTGGCCATCCTTGTATGGAACAGCACCTGAATCAGTTTGTTCTGGCTCAGGTGTCGAAGAGGGTCATATTCGACAGTTGTTGGTTAAATGAATGAGCTCTCATTCAAAGATAGTATGGCGAGCCAAAAGATTGTAACATGCATGAGAACCCACTTTGAAAAATAGGTGACTTCTCAAACAACAATTATCGAACATGACCTTACTCTTCAACTATGTTCTTCTATTCACAAACAATGCGCCTATCAACATAATCACAATAATCAGTATTCCTGAAATGGAAAACCAAAGTGTCACACCCCAATGCTCTGCCGCTGGCCCGGCAATCAATAGTCCAACAGGCATGGAAAATAACATTAAACTACCTACAAGAGAAAATGCTCTACCTTGCGCTTCTTTTGGGATAGTTTCTTGAATGTACGCTATATATTGGATATTAGCCGCGATAGATGCGATAAACAAATTCACGCAGATAATGATTGTCTTTCGCTTTACTCTGTCAATTCATACTCTGGCAAAAGGTCCAAGCATGAGCTAAGGGAGAAAAGCGGCTAATCCCGCCATTGACATGAAAAGCGGTGAACCTGTTTCACTTACCAACCGCCAAATCAAAGAAAATTGTACGGCACTACTACCGATTATTGATATAGTCTGCCCGCCAGATATTGTGAAAAAGCTTTTTTTCCAATTGCTGCCCTGTTGTTTCAAAAAAACATCCCTTCCATAATTACACCACCTGTTGTATAAATGACCTGTGTAATGAAAGAAGGAGAGGAACAAAACCAGAAAATGAGAGATATGGGTGATGAACACCAAGCAAAAAAGTGCTTAAATTTGTAAAACACTGCAGGGAGTAATTAAATAATGAGAGGGGTGAATGAGTACTCATTACTATCTCTGGGAGGAGTTTTTCTAATGGACGAAAACAAAATCCAGTTATTCGAGGACAAGCGCATACGCACAGCATGGGATGAGGAAAGAGAGGAATGGTATTTTTCTATTGTTGATGTGGTTGGCGTATTAACGGAACAACAAACAAAACGAGGCGCAACATTTTATTGGAGTAAGCTAAAGCAACGATTGAAAGAGGAAGGATCTGAACTGTTGACAAAATGTCAACAGTTGAAAATGACTGCCGAAGATGGTAAAAAGCGTTTAACCGACGTTGCCAATTCGAAACATCTTTTCCGCCTTATTTTGTCCATCCCATCACCTAAAGCGGAGCCATTCAAATTGTGGTTAGCGGCTGTCGGGCGTGAACGGATTGAGGAAACGATAGACCCTGAAAAAA
>JAITWW010000080.1 GCA_031285085.1 Candidatus Methanofilum arcanum | reverse complement strand
GCTTGTCGCTGCAATCAAACCTTATGAGGAGGAAAATTTGAGTATTCTCAAAAAGAAAGAGAAGGAAAAAGAAGAAAAGGCAATTGAAAGGCGCCTTATGATGAATGCAAATATCATACTATCATCTGGAAAGAAAGCAATGATCGTACTTGCAGCAAAAGGAGTTGGGCCAGACACTGCCTCACGAATCCTGGCAAAGCAGTATGAAGGAGATGCACTGTATAAAGAGATACTTGTCGCAGAACGAAATTATATCAGAACACATCGGTTCTGGTAAATGGTTGTTATTGTTTTTAATATATCTTTTATAATTATTTATTGAATGATGTTTTATTAGATATTAGGTTGTGCACATGCACCATATGCCTTAGGAGGATACTCATTTTCAAACTCAATAAGTATTTTGAGCAACTGTTCATCTAGAAACAGAACTGCTTGTCTTCTCATCTCAAGTGGAATGCCATAGTATGCCTCTGCAATAGCTCCCGTAATTGCAGCGAGGGTATCACTGTCACCTCCAATAGATATAGCGTTTCGAATTGCATCTTCAAAATCTGTGGATTCTAGAAAAGCCATGATTGCTTGCGGTACCGTGTTTTGACAAGTCACACTGTATTCATATCGCTCGCGGATACTATCAAGCGTAAAATTCATTGGATAGTAGTTTTTGTGCACATAGTCGCGAATTTCATCTATGTTCTTTCCGGTACGGGCTAAAAACACACAAACTGCAGTTGCTTCACCTCCTTTTATGCCCTCTGGATGATTATGCGTTATATCAGTAACCATACGAGCGAGTAACTTTGATTCTTCGAGCGTACTGGCTATAAATCCACATGCACTCACACGCATGGCAGCCCCGTTGCCAAAGCTATTGTAGGGCTCTGGGTTGCTTGAGCATATCCACTGCTCAAACAAACCACCATATCCGTAACCTGGATAAGATCTGCCCATTTGTTGCATAGATTGGATGGCTTCCTTTCTTAATGTGCTATAATTCCTTCTGCAAGTAAGGAAGGCTTGTGCGATTGCGAGTGACATGATACTGTCATCAGTTGTTTTACAAGCATATGAGAAGAATTCAAAATCCTTTGTTTTGATATTGTTCCACTCAAATCGTGATCCAACAATATCACCAATAATAGCGCCTAGCATAATATCAGTCGATTTGAGTGTGTTCACCTAGAGGTCGCAAACACCCATCTCTTCAGATTTTAAAAAAATCTCCTCGGTGAATATTTCTCATCATATGGTTGTAGTGCTTCTTTTCATCAGTAGTTGCGTTTTGTATACTGATACTTGCTACTATCTCCTCCACGATATACAATATACATCCATTCATATATAGAGCGTAATGCTCCAAATTGAGTGTATCTTCGCATAGAGAAGCCAATTTTAAGTTTTTCACTGAACACTACCTTTCCATATGCAATCATACGGCGGGGGATTTCAAGATCGTCACCTGCATCAACGGTATGATACATCCCTGCTTCTATAAAGGTACTTTTTCGAAATGCGGTGTTGCAGCCAAGTGTGAAGTAAAAAAGTTTGGTATAGTACCCTATTCGTGCAAAGTTATTTGCAAGGCTTAGATAAAATGTATTCAGGATACTTTTTTCTTTTGGGGTTACCGGGCCAAAAACCTGCACAACAATGGGATCATCAAAGAGTTTTTGAATCTGTTCAAGCCAATGGGGGGGAAGAACAGTATCTGCATCAGTTGTTGCAATGATATCATATTTTGCACGCAAAGCACCATCGTTTCTGGCACCTCCAACCTTTGGACTCTCTTGAATAAAGACGAGGTCTGCGTATTCTTGTGCTATCTCTATGGTATTATCGGCAGAACCCCCATCAACGACAATGATCTCATAGGAATCACGAGGAAGTGTCTGATTGTGTAAGGATATGAGACAGTCTCTGATGTTTTGTTCCTCATTATATGCTGGTATTATTACAGATATCATGGATTTTCACATTAAGTCATACATTGTTTATCATACATTGCTTTGTTCATTGAGTGAAGGATAGTTTCATCGTGATTCAAGTAGTTTGGTATAAAGATCTGTTGTTTGTTTTGCAACATTGATAATATCATATGGCTCTGTTGCACCTCGGGCAGATGATTGCAGCACTGACAATCCCTTTTCATCAGATACAGCATTACATGCCTCATTGATGGTAGAGAAGAGTGAGATAGATGATCCATAGATCTCTTGAAATTCTGTAATATTTCTCGCAATAACTGGTAGTTCACAGGAAAGAGCTTCAAGAATGACAAGGCCAAAGGTCTCTGCATGTGATGGCATCAAAAAGATATCTGCAGCAGAGTATGCATGCAGTACATCTGGAACAAAACCAGTACATATGACATTTTTTGGGGCGCTACGTAGTGCATGTTTCACGGACAGAAACTCTGTTGAAAAGACACCATATGGAAATCCACCAACCCATACAAATTTGGTATGAGGACATTGTTTTGCAATCTCAAGGAAATCATATATTCCTTTTCGAGGGCTGAGCTGAGCAACATTCAAAACAACTGTCTCATCTTCTGCAATTCCGTGCTTCTGACGAAATGTTTGCCCTGCTTCTTTATCCCGCTTAAACCGCTCACGGTCGACTCCATTTGGAATGCGAGTTACCGCAGCATCTGGAATGAGTTCTTTGATCTCGTCTTCGCATGTCTGTGAGATGGTGATGATATGATCAAATTTTTTGTAGATATAGGGGTATATCTTGTTGATAATGTTGGTACCTGCAATATTTCCGACATTGACTCGTGGCGTCGAGTGGGCGGTGAGAATGTTGATTCCTGTGCTCTGATGCAGTGCATATAAAGCAAGTGGGCCAAATGTGTGATAATGTGAGATGGGAGCGGTGTTTTCTCCATTCCACATTGCATTCCATGCCTGACTCGTGTTGATCTGACGATAAAGTGATTTTGCAGCCGTGGTACATCCGATGTATTTGAAGTAGAACATATCTTCTACTACGAAATTCACCGTTGGTTTGAAATTTCTCGCTGTCTGTGTTGAATCTACAGATATATTATTCATGGTGTATGGTGCTCAATTGAACTGTGTGTTGACGTAATTGGTAACAGATGAGATAACATCATCCATATTATAGTATTCAAACTCTGAAAATCTCCCAAGGAGCGTGATGTTTGTCTCGTGAAAGTAGTTGCGGATCACTGAGATGTTTTGTTGATAGGCACAGTCATACACGACATATCCGAACTTGTTTTTCAAAAACATTGTTGTGACGAGATCTTCTCTGTTGAAAAGGCCGATGTCTACAAGACTTTGGACGACTGCTTCGATATAGCTTGTTTCGTCTTTTGGTTCATCAGCACTTCCTGGCTTATATGTTATCTCTGCAAGGATGGATGAGTGGCCTTCTGGAGCACAGTGTGATGAAAAGTGTGATGGAAATGAGATGCGATGTGTTTTTGATATCTCTGCATCTGGAATGTATGCCCATGAGTATTCAGGCAAGGTTCCTTTGATGCCAATACCGATACAGGCAACGGAGTTGTAACAGAGGGCGTTGATTGCATCTCGAACAGATGGTGGCAATTCTTGGATGCATGGTGCAAGATTCTGAAGTGGTATGGTGCTGATGAGGTGCTTTGCTGTGTATGTGGTATTTCCTGCGGTAACTCTCCACCCAGCCTCTGTTTTTTCAAGAGCAGTTACTGGTGCACTACAGATGATCTGGTCTTTGATTGGAAAAGCAATGGCATGAATAAGCGCTTCAATACCCCCAACTGTTGGATTACTGAAAAGAGATTGATGGGTGTACCCTTCAGTTTCGATTCCAACAGCAGATTGTATGATATCTTCAATGGGTGGACGGGGGACTCGTCCTGTGACCCAGTGCGTAGAGATGTCTGTGAGTGGGTGCTTCCAGATCTTTTCATTGTATGGTTTTAAGTAACACTCGGCAATGCCTGCACCAAAGGTCTGGTAGATCCATTCCTGGAAGTTTTTTGGCTCAGTTGCGGTGTTGCTGGCTGCATCAGCAAGGAGGATCTTAATAAACTCATTGAGACAGAAGTAGCAGTCTTCTTTTGGGAGTTCATGGAGTCCGTTTTCAAAAGGGTATTTGATGTATCTGCCTTTGTAATATATTTTGGTACTTCGAACACGCTCTTCGCGATTTCCTGCAAGCATCTCATGCATAAAGGAGAGCACGTCACGATTTCGTGAAAAAATGATATGAGATCCACCAAGGTCAAAGGTGAACCCATCTTTTGTATATGATCTGCATAGTCCTCCCGGTTTTGCTTCTGCTTCGAGCACGGTTGCAGTGTACCCACGTTCATGTAAAAGGCGGGCAGTGGTAATTCCGGCAAGTCCTCCGCCAAGGATGATATATGTCACGCAGTAGTACTGTTCGTGTGGGAGTGATTTATGGGTAGTGTATTTTCTTAACCGAGTAGCTCAGCTTGACTCTCTGCAAGGGCAGAGGCATATTCTTCATAGGTTGAGTAAATGTCGGTGTAGAGGAGATCATAGAGCTCATGGCTGTGTGCAGAGATTATTTTTGCGAAGGTTTGTGAAACAGTGTGGTCTCCGTTAAAGAAGTCAATGCTTGTTAGATTGTATACATGAGGATTGTATGAACCAATAATTAAAATTCCGTTTGCCTGTGCAAAATTCTTGAAATAGACTTCAATGTCCATTAGAGATAGCATTGTGGGTTCTTTTTCTTTTTCATCCTGAGCTTTTGAATATGCGATTGGATGGTATGGATCGCAGTAAAAAATAACGGTGATATTTTTCTCAATCAATGTTTGAACATAATTTTCGAACATTTGAAACCTTTCAAATTCTCGAAAATTTGCATGAGTGATGCGGTCATCATAGTCCACAATGCGAATCCGATCAGAGGACATATCTTCTGCTCTTTGATCAATTTCTTCAATAATTTCTTCAATAGCCTTATCATTTTGATTATTTTCTTCTATATCGGTTGCATATGGAGTAGTTGTATTTTCACTAATTCCCATTTTTACTCTTTCAAGCAAGGCCTCA
>JAITWW010000013.1 GCA_031285085.1 Candidatus Methanofilum arcanum | reverse complement strand
AAATCTCAATTTTAATATAAGTTACCACCCTTTTTGGGTGTACCTTTCTCACAAAAAAAGAAATTTTAAATATCAATGCCGAACTTTGCAGCATTTGCATCTGCAATAGCCTGGATCTTTGCTATCTCTTCTTCAATGCGTGTTGGTTTAAACAAGTGACGGAATCGCTTCTGTTCAAGAAGGTACTCATCAACTGGTTTACGCTTCACCTTTTTGACCTTCTCAACGACTCCATCTACCATCTCATAGTTTACCCAGAGACCTGATTGAAGTGCCATCTTTGCGATATCAATCGTTACTGCTCCATCAAATCCCCACCCAGTACAACATGGTGCATGAATCTGAATATAGCATGCGCCAGGTGTGTTTACCGCTCGCTCTACTTTTTTGGCGATATCATTTGGATAGGCAATGGAACATGTTGCGACATATGGAGAACCATGTGCTGCTAAGATTGCAGGCATATCTTTTTTCATGGTTTTATTTCCATACGAATGTACTCCTGCTGGTGACGTTGTTGTACTTGCATCATAAGGAGTTGCACCAGAACGCTGAATACCTGTGTTCATGTATGCCTCATTATCATAGCAAATGTAAGTGATATTGTGACCACGCTCAAAAGCACCAGATATACACATCGTTCCAATATCAAATGTTGCACCATCCCCACAGATACAGATGATGTGCTCATCACGCCCTTGCTTTTTTAGTGCAGCCTCTACCCCAGAAGCAACTGATGCTGCATTTTCAAACAAAGAATGAATCCATGGGACCTTCCATGCTGTCTCAGGGTACGGTGTTGAAAACACTTCCATGCAGCCAGTAGATGCAACAACAATGGTATTTGGTCCAGAACCCTTCATGATATGACGGGCAGCAAGTGCAGGTCCACATGCACCACATGCTCGGTGTCCCGGCTCAAATAACTCAACAGATTTATCAGCCATTACAGAATCTCCTCCCGAAGTCCATAAAACATGTCTCCTTTTCCTTCCCTGCAGGCATCAACAATATCATGAATACTCTGCTTTCTAATATCACGCCCACCAAGCCCAGTGACATAACTCAGCACAGAAACTGATGAATCGTTTATTGCATCCTTTACCTCAAGGCCAACAGCACCAAGCATTCTGCTTCCAGGAGAAAGATTTTTCTCAACAATTGCTATCTTCTTAATTCCTTGAAGTGCCTGTTTCAGCTCATCAGCAGGGAATGGACGAAACGCTCGAAGCTTTAAAAGACCTACCTTTATACCGGCCTCTCGCATCTCATCAATGGCATCCTTAATTGTTCCACATACAGAACCAAGAGCAATCAGTGCAATCTCAGCGTCTTCGAGTCTGTACCCTTCTACCAGCTTTGAGTAGTCACGTCCAAAGATCTTTCCGAACTCTGCTCCTGCTTCACGCAGAACATCAGCAGATCGACGCATTGCCATCTCATGCTCATATCTGAACTCATGATAATAATCTGGTGTTGCATACATACCCATACTCAGCGGGTTTTTTGCATCCAGCATATTATATGGTTTAAATGCAGGGAGGTACTTGTCAACAAGAGCCTGATCAGGAATATCAACTGGCTCATAGGTGTGAGACAGAATAAAACCATCAAAGCAGACAAATGCTGGCAAAAGTACACGATGATCTTCACAGACCTTGTATGCAATAAAGTGGAGATCAGTTGCTTCCTGAACATCTTCTGCATATATTTGAATCCATCCCGAGTCACGAAGTGCTAATGAATCCTGCTGATCATTCCAAATCGAGAGTGGAGCACCAAGTGCACGGTTTGCAATGGTCATCACAATCGGCTGACGCATACCTGAGACATTGAAACAGACCTCAGCCATTAAGATAAGACCCTGTGCTGATGTTGCTGAATATACACGTGATCCAGCCGCTGATGCCCCAAGACATGCAGAAAGTGCAGAAAACTCACTCTCTACACAGATGTACTCACCCTCAACCTCTCCATCAGCTGCCATCTCAGCAAGCCTCTCAACAATATGAGTCTGGGGAGTAATGGGATATGCAGAGATAACATCTGGTTTACATCGTTTTACAGCCTCTGCAACAGCAACTGAACCTTCTAAAATCTGTAACATCTATTTCTCCTCCAAGATCATGGTAATTGAAGCCGCTGAACACTCATTGGCACACATACCACACCCTTTACAGAATGCATAATCTGGTACATACTGCTCATCCACAAGGTTAATACACGCCTCAGGACAGATAGACTGGCAGATGCCACATACGGTACAACTTTCATAATCAAATATTGGTTTAAAGGTACGCCACGAACCAGTACGATTGTTTCTGGAATTTCCTGGTGGCGCAGCACATCCAATTCGTAGAGCCATTAGGCCTCACCTTTGAGCATATTATATGCAATAGTTGCTGCTTTGATGTTTTTCTCAGCAAGTGTTCCTGTGAAACGCTCAGAAAGTGCTTCTGAGAGTGCATCAAGTGTAATCTCTCCACTTACTGCAGCAAATGCACCAAGCAATGTTGTATTTGTAATCGGGAGTCCGAGTTCCTCAAGTGCTATCTTTGTAGCATCAAATGCAACCACTTTCACACCTTCAGGAACTGACTGTTTGATCTCTCTTTCTGTGTTAACCAGTACAATTCCACCTTCTTGTATCCCTGCAAATACATTTACGTCAGCGATAAGTGTACTATCCTGTACGATAACATAATTTGGTTGGTAGATCTGACTGCGAAGTCTAATCTTTTTATCACTAAAGCGCACAAATGCTTGCACAGGTGCACCTCGTCGCTCCACACCAAAAGCAGGGAAGGCTTGTGCCTGAACACCGCTTTTAAACGCCGCAATGGCGATAAGTTCGGCAGCAGTGACAGATCCCTGGCCGCCTCTTCCATGTATCCGTAATTCTCTCAAAGAAATTCCCCAAAGATCTTACACGGTTAATCATATACAATTACCGTTCATGAACGAAGATATATTTTCATCTTTAAAACCAATTTTCTTCTGTGCCCTGGTTTTTGGGTGTGTATTCATGATACATGTGAAATGAGAATGTCTCATATGGGATGAGTGTCCAAGATAAAACCATGCTAGAGAGCTTTGATCTATCTGTTCGTATTCGCTCTGAGTCATATGATGCAGTTATTGATGATCTGCGTGCAAAGCTTAGTGAACTGCAACGTAAAGTCCTCAAACAGGAGCGTGGGGTGCTTATCGTTATTGAGGGCAGACGAGGATCAGGGATATCTTCTCTTTCAAATAAATTATACCAGGCACTTGATCCCCGTGGAACGCGCGTTGTTGCAACAGGGGAACCAAGTGATATCGAGCAGGCTCATACTTTTTTATGGAGATTTTGGAATAAACTACCTCCCTCTGGTGCGATTTCCGTTTTTGATAGAAGCTGGTACAGCCGCGCCATCGTAGAAAAATATCATGAAAAGAAAAAGGATTCGGTTCCACATGAGCTCCTTTCTTCTTTTGAACATTTTGAGACACAGCTTGTAACCGATGGTTACCTGATTATCAAGTTTTTTTTGGAAATAAGTGAAAATGAGCAGGAAAAACGACTTGATAAGAAAAAATGTGATATTTTCTCCCCTCTGGGAAAGAATGGTACAAAAGAGAAGGGAAAACAGTCTCGGTTTAAGTACCATGAAATAACTGCCCTTGTTGAAAAGATGTTTCTGCGTACCAATACGGCCTCTTCTCCATGGCATATCATTGCAGCAGATCAGCTCAAGTATGCAGAGGTGGAGATGTTTCAGACTATTATTTCATCTTTAGAGTCATGGCTTGAAAAACAAAAAATCCCTGAAAAAGAGTACCTTGAGCACAAAAAAGAAGAAGAAGCACAAACAATTCTCCTTGAGTCAACTGCTCTTACATCTCTTACATCTATAGATCCATATGTGCCAATGGATAAGTCTACATATAATAATGAATTGAAAGAATGGCAAAAGAAACTTGAAGACCTCCAGGTTGAAGTATACACACGTGGCATTCGTATTTTTGTGGTATTTGAAGGGTGGGATGCCGCAGGAAAAGGTGGTTGCATCCTTCGACTGACGTCTCCTCTCAATCCTCGAGCATATGTTGTTGAACCTATTGGAGCACCAAATAATGTTGAAAGCAGATATCATTATCTCTGGAGATTTTATACAAGATTTCCCGAAATGGGACATATAACCGTTTTTGATAGAAGCTGGTACGGTCGTGTACTTGTCGAACGTGTCGAAGGGTTCTGTCGTGAGGATGAATGGATGCGTGCATATCATGAGATCAATCAGATGGAATCGATGTTGCATGACCATAATGACCTTATGGTAAAGTTCTGGTTGCATATTGATCAAGATGAGCAGCTACGACGATTCACGGCACGTCAGGAAGATCCACAAAAACAATGGAAGATAACAGATGAAGACTGGCGAAATCGTGAAAAATGGGGTCAATATCTCAAAGCAGTGGATGATATGATTCACAAAACAAGCACACCACATGCTCCATGGACAATTGTACCTGCAAATAATAAGTATTATGCTCGTGTTTTCACGATTCAAGTCTTATGTGGGGCAATCGAATCACAGCTTCAGAGTTCTAAGGGAAAGGGTAAAGGAAAGTAACTCTTTCATTGTTTTTGCATCTACAACCTTTTGTGATGGTCAATTTTATTTTAAAACTTGATATACTTTGAACCTTATCTGATTCTTCAAATCACGTAGCTTTTGCAGTAACCAGTTTTTGAACCTTTACTCGAAAAAAAGGTTAGAGATTCTTTTCCAATGGAGTCACAAACGCTCCTCTTGAAACCTCTCAAAGAGAAACTCGTCTGTAAGGTGTCTCATAACTTGAATAACTTGAATTACCAGCTCAACAACCTCACCCTTACCCACATGAGCACCATCTGATAAATCTTATCATTTATCTTAATTTATATATGGTAATTATGTAAGGATGATCTCCTCTCCATCCGCAATGATAAGACGGTTTTCGAGCTCAAATAATTCAGCACGTTCCCGGCTGAAAAGTTCCCCTGGTACCATATGATAGGGGATGCTATGCTTTGCACCAACAAGTGTGGCAGACTCTATAGCCTCCTCCATATCCATGTTGAACCTCCCATCAGAACAGAAGAAAGCATAATCCAAGTTTCGTTCTGCCAATTCTGTCATCTGTTCTGTTTTGGATGTATCTTTGGAGATATAGATGGATATGCCATCTGCTAAGGTCAGAATATATCCAACGCATATATTGATGTCCTGGTTTGGATTATTTCCTGCCTCAACTGCTTCCACCGTCACAAAATCCAGTTCAAATGTCCTATGCTCCCCATCTACCAGTGCCTCTTCATGGGTGATGATCAGGGAGTCTGGACTTTGCGTCTCAATACGTTCGATTGCTGTGTGATCCTGGTGTGGATGTGTTATCCATATCAAATCAGCAGGGGCATCATATCCCTCACCTGCAGGATCAATGGAGATAACTTTTTCTTCTGCTGTG
>JAITWW010000021.1 GCA_031285085.1 Candidatus Methanofilum arcanum | reverse complement strand
GAAGGAGAAAAACTATGAACACTGCTGCAATGATTGATTTTTTCATAAATTCATGTACCATTACCTCAGATCATTTAATAGACTTCTTGCAAAGCCATGTACTTACTTCAAAGTTGCATCTACCTGCGATAAAGTGAAAGCAAAAAGACGTAAATCTCATAGAATTTTCTGACGTTTGGGTAAGTAGTGGAACAGATGATACCAGAAACATTTTCTCAAGAAGTTTCCCACCCATGCATAGAATAATATGGAAAGTGAATATTTTTATAAAATATATTTTCTTTTAATATAACAGAGTATTCCTAAATCAGATATAAAATGGCCAACTACCGAAAAATAGTGAGACAAAATGCAAAATGCAAGTGAGATCTCTTATGTCACTGGAGTTTTACATCACTCATAATGAGATTTTGTGATACCTTTCAGGATAGTTTATACATTGGCATCGGACGTAGTTTGTGGAGATTTTGCCGTTGCATATTATCAATTTTTTCTTTCACCTTTTGGTTAGCACAAATATTTTCTCGGATATATCTATCTAAAACTGCATACGTGAAGCCAAGATTATCTTCATCTGTTTTGCCACAAAGCCCATCAACCGGGGATTTATCAATAAAGATCGAAGCAAGCCCGAGTTCACGTCCTATTTCCTTCACTTCTGTAACAGTCAGGTCAGATAGTGGGCTGAAGTCTCCTGCAGAATCACCAAACTTCGTTGAGTAGCCCACCCAATCCTCGCTGAGATTACAGGTGTTTGCCACCCTCCCTCCTACAATTCCCGATACTGCATACAGAGTTGCCATACGAATCCTTGCAGGAGTATTGAAGGTTGCGACAGTAGTCAGTTCAAGGTTGGCATTTTCAATTTCGGTATACAGAGCCTGCACCGCGTTTTGAATATTGATCTCCAAGCAGGGAATATCCAATGTTTCACAGAGTTTATACGCAATATCAATATCATCTTGATAGCCCTGCGGCATTATCACACCGAGAACCCGTTCCTTGCCAATCGCCTCTTTGCATAGAGCGGCTACAATGGAGCTGTCCTTGCCTCCGCTAATTCCAATTACGGCCTTTGTTTGAGAAGTACCGTTACTCCAGAAGTAATCGGCAATCCACTGGACAAGTTCCTCCTTGATTCTTTTTGCATCAAACACTTCACCCATCAGAACCTCCCATTATGAAGCAATGTCCTGATTTCGTGTAATGTTTGCTCCCTTACCATGTTTCCATCAATAAACACAGATTTTAATAGGTTTTCGCCATCGAAGGAATGAATAGTGGCGCTATCATAGCCATCCTTGTAATTCAAGTTCCCGTTTCCATCTCGATATACAACACACATACCGCGTTGTGATTTTTTAAAATTCTTTGTATCGGTTTTTGGAGCTTTGAATATCTGTATCGGCTTGCCATCCACCTCGCAATAAGTAGCTTTTATAGCAATGCCAAATGTATCTCTTGTGTAAGGCAAAAGTCCTCCATTTTCTTCCAAGCATTGCATGGAAAAACTGCCGACACCGAGAAGTACATTATTACAGGCGAATCCACTATCCACAAGTTTTCGATAGATCCTCTCGGCTCGTTGTGGTGTGATGCTATCGCCATAGATAACTTTGATATGCGAATCAAGCACTTTGTAGCCTTTGGTGTTTATGCTACCGCCAAATATCTCCCATACACGAAACACTGTTTCTGTGACGATCTCCACCGGATCACCGCTGTCTCCTCTGACACCGATATAGCCGCCGTGCTTTATGATATCCTCTTTACACTCCGGTAGAATAGAGTTGACCAAATTCCAATAATCATAGCTGTCAGAAACCATACTAAAGCCATTTTGAGGGTAGATTTCATTCAGCAACCGTTTCACCATTGAGATCTCATCGCCATCCACTGCATAGTTGCTGCACATAACCGAGTGTTCGGTAGAGATAGCTCCAAATGCTACATCTTCGCTTGTACAATCGCAGTTATAGTATTTTTCCAAGAACAGGATAGCTGGCACAGTTGCGGTGTTCAAAAAGGAAAGGCAGAACCCGGCGCTTGATTTTATGGCACTCTCGCAGCTTTCCTGACCTCTCATGCTAAAATCACCCAAAGCACGGCTGCGTGGAATGGTATCATCTACGCTCATGTCAAAATATGTATCAACGATTTTCCTGTAACGATAACCCACATTTGCGGAGATTTGTGTATGCCACAACGAGGCGCTTATCGCTGTTTCTAAAGTATTCACCAGCCAAGCAAAATTGGGATGGGTATTGGTGATTTCAAGCATGGGAACCCTTATCGGGACACGTGTTCCCTCGTCAATCGCCTTGATCTCAATAGGCAGGTATCCTAAGTCATGGAGCTTTTCGATTTTATCGTAATTGACAATATTTGTGCCAAGCGTATTGTCAAGGATACGGCGATATTCAGCAAGGACTTCGTTTTTATCCCTGCTGAAGAAGTTATCATGAAATGATGCAATCAGATATTCCTTTATAAACGCCTGCAAGCCGAACATAATCAGCTTGTCTTCATCTTTGAGGCGGGACATCCTTGGTGTATAGTAGGACACAATTTTCGTAATGCCTTTTGGGTACTGCTCATTGTGTGTGGTTTTATAGTAGTCCAGTAGTAGCAGAGGATTTATGTTATTCACAGATAGTTCCTCCTATCACTTCAATCAGAGGATGGTTTTGAGTGAAGATACTTTGTGTGGTATAGATTTTGGCAATCAATCCGCTATGAATCAATTCACCTTTCAGGATAGCGTTTTCGCAGTGGGTAATGTAGAGATATATCTTATCTGCACCAAGTTCTTTCAGCTTTTTAGCGGAGTGAAGAAAAGTGCCACCGTAACTTGATATGTCATCAACTATCAAGACATGAAAAGGGGGTTTCGGGACTTCACCATGCATATCCAGAGTTAAAATCTGTCCAGTACTCCAATCACGTGTCTTAATGCCAAAGATGTAGGGGAAGCTTATGAGTTTTGCATATCGTTTAGAGCTTCCTTCATCTGGATAGAAAACAATGTCACGTTTCGCATCAAGTAATACATCGGTCAAGTGTTTTATAATGGCGTCAATTGGCTCAGATGCGACATTGTTCAGTAGTGCCAGCGAGACATGAGAGTGGGCATCACGTACAATGACTTTAGCAAAGCACAAGGAGTTGATGAAGTCACAAAAGTACTTGAGCGTGAAAACCTGCCGCTGGCTATTTACTCTATCCATTCTGGCGTGAGGGATATAGGGCATATATAGATGGATGGTTTTGACAGCATATTTCTCACGAAGGTGTTTGACAACAAAAAATAAGGTCATCTCTTCGTCTTTTTCAAAGAGCCATTCAATCGTTACATGGGGGGTATCCACCGCTATATTGAGGCGTTGTGTTTCATCTGGAAAGCGCTCGATTTCGAGTTTCTCACCATTTATCTTAAACATATCAACTCTCTTGATTGACCACATTCACCTGACACATTTTCATGGTGAGCAGTGCGGCCTGGTGACTTTCCTCCGTCACCCCAGCGCAGCACGTGGCATCAACCGTGACTTTCGTCTCAGGAAACTGCGCTTTCAAAATAAGTGCATTAGAAATAACGCAAATATCAGAGCACAAGCCGCATAGCTCGATTTCGTCATATTGCTCTTTGCTTTCGGCAAGTTGCTTCGCGAGAGCCAGTGAGCCAAAAGATGGTTTATCAAAGATCTCATGACCACTTGTATCAAGTTCTTTTGCGATATCATGGCCATCAGTTCCTATGATACAGTGAGGAACTGGAAGGTACTCACCCTCCTGTGTTGATAGGTAATTATCGTAATGCGTGTCACGCGTAAAGATAATGGTATCGCTATTTTGCTTGTATGTCTTGATTTTGCTGTTGACGCCTGTTACAATATGTTGTGCCTGAACTGAGCCGAGTGAGCCTGTGATAAAGTCGTTTTGCATATCCACAACGATTAAGAGTTTTGCCATCTGGATAACCTCCTGTGTTTCTTCTCCATGAATCTAATTGGCTTTTGTATTTCTATTGTCCTTGATATTTTAAGGAGATCAAGTACGCAGATAGTTCGCATGAAGTAGATCGAAATATGCAGCTGCTTTCGCAGGAAGCAGAGGTGGCAGCATGAGAGAGGCAAGCGGTAATGTGACCATGTCAATTCGGCACACAGTGTGTGCCAAATTGGAAATGTATCATAAAACTGCTGCATTGCACGCAAATTACGTTCAGTAAATCCCTTACCAAACTCTTTCGTAAGCCTTTCGGAAAGATACTTTATGAGTTCTTTTTGTCCATTCACAGAAGATATATTCCTTTTTGTAAAATTTTCTTCTATTTTCCTCCTCAATATGAATTAAAAGCCTGTAATGCGACCATGTCAATTCGGGACACACTGTGTCCCAGATTGGGAATGTTACATAAAACGTACGCATTTTCCGTAAGCTGGATTCATCAAACCCTTTTCCAAATTCTTCTGTTAGGTGTTTTGACAAATAGTGGATTAACCCTTTGCCGTACTCCGCCCTGTCTCCAACAGCTTCGGCAATTTGCCTGCCTATCTCCAAATAAGCTCCAACCATTGCTGAATTGACTGCAACAACGGCATGTGTCCGTGCTTCGGCAAGGGTGTTTCGTATGGCTTCATAAACTTCCAAGTCAAATTGGCCAGACATTGACTGACCTTTTTCGAGCTTGCTCAGTTTGTTTTTACCCACCGCCCCATCCCT
>JAITWW010000153.1 GCA_031285085.1 Candidatus Methanofilum arcanum | reverse complement strand
AGAAGTCACCTATTTTTCAAAGTGAGTTTTCATGCATGTTACAATCTTTTGGCTCGCTATACTTTCTTTGAATTAGGCCTTATTTATTTTGACCAACAACTGTCGAACACGACCCTATTCGTGAAGGAATAATTCAAAGAGAAAAATAAGGGTAATGTTCAAATCTTCCTACACTACTGGAGACGGTCCGGTAATTCGCACCGTAAACGTCTTATCTGCCACCCACTGTGCTTTTTCATCCACAGTGTGCCCCCAGAGGATCTTGACAGTATGTTCTACTGGAAAATTCTGATCTTCTTTTCCAAAAATGCGCATCGGAAGCTGACATGGATACACCTTCACTTTGTCGCTACTCTTGATCGAAGCCTGTGCAAGTTTTTCCTTTCCTGCAAAAGGTACTGACTCTCCATTCACCTCGATCCCAAGAGTAAAGGATCCAGTCTCAACCGCACGAACTCCAACAAAGATTTTTCCCTTTGTCTTTGCAGTCAATTCAAGAATTGATGTCTCTATCTCTGAAGCAGGCTTGTATTTTGCTCCTTCATCTGTCAGTGATATGCCAATAATCTCTATTTCTCCCATTCTCATGCCAACATCTCCTACATGTTTCTAAAACACATACAGCATCATTATTCTTAAACATCTCCAAATGTGATACAGATATTTGATTTGATTAAGTATAACTTATATATATTCAAACATGCGGCGTTTACTCATGGTTTATGAATATATACCCTATATTTATGAATGCAATAAAGATCAACTATGCCAGAGTTTGGAAACCCATTTACAGGTCTAAAAGAAGACCGCAAACTCACTGATGCAGAACTTGTTCGTGCTATCAGACTCATGATCACAGCGGAGTACGAAGCAATTCAACTCTATATGCAACTTGCAGAATCGATTGATAACCCTCTTGCAAAAGAAATTCTTACCGACATTGCAGATGAAGAACGTGTCCATGCCGGAGAGTTTCTTCGCCTCCTTCACGAGCTCGAACCATCAGAGAAAGGGTTCTATGAAGAAGGTGCTGAGGAAGTTGAAGAAGAGATCGAAAAACTCTCTAAATCAAAAGAAAGAGAACAAAAGAAACAGAACCACTCCTATCTCTTTTGCGATCAGTACATAACAGATGTACGAACAGATACATATAAATAACCATGTCACCCATTAGCATAGTATATGAAAACAACCGATCCTCCTGGCATTTGCAGTAATATCTTAAATGAAATCGCGATATGTTCCAGGCATATTGATGTATTATATGCTGTGAGTCTTCACCAGCCAATTGGTATCATTAAACTCGCGCAGAAACTCGATCTCCCTCAGCATCAGATTCGCTACTCACTTCGTGTTCTCGAAAACTGTAAATATATTATCGCAGGGGCAACAGGGGCAACCACCCCATTAGAACCTCATGAACTTACCACGCAACTTCAAGCAGAAATAGAGGCACTCATCCCACATATAGACACCTTTGTAGCTCATATTCACAACAACCCTCATCACTCATAAAAACACATAGCTACTCTCATCATGATAGAAACGGCTTTGCCACTCTCCATTCCTCCTACTTTCACACCATTTCTCATAAGTATAGCTGCCATGCTCGTGACACTTGTGTATGGGTGCATCGAAGATCTCAAAGATAGATCTGTACCTGCAGTGATGTGGTACCCAGCCCTTGTTATTGGAATTATCTGTCTTGTATACTTTGTTTGGGAGACAAAGAAACTGGAAAACATAGTTTACCTTCTTCCCATCTTTTGTATGATGATATTCTTTATTATCGCATTTTATCTCTTTGCGTACTTTCATCTCTTTGGCCTTGGTGATGCAAAAGCCCTCATGACGGTTACGATATGTATTCCCATCTTTCCACTTGTTCCTCTTTTTGGATATCCACCCTATGGAATAGCTCCATATGCCTTTTTCCCACTCTCAATGTTTACAAACACCGTGCTCATGACCATTTTTGCTCCACTCTCTCTCTTCCTTTATAATCTCTGCAAGCGAAACATTGCCCCTATCTCTACCATGTTTCTTGGTATTCCAGTTCCTTCAAAAACGCTCCTAGACACATATGGCATTGTTATGGAAAACTTCGAAATACAAGATGGAACTATTCAGAGACAATTTATTGGGTTTAGAGCAGCACTTTATCAAATGATCACAGGAAAAGGTAGAGTGTATACGAAAGATCTTCGTGAAAACCCAAAAAAATATGCAAAACAGCTTGAGCTCTACAATCAAGTTGACTCCATCTGGATATCACATGCACTCCCCTATCTCATTCCAATCACAATTGGCTTTATTGTCACACTCATCTGTGGAGATCTTATCTATGCAATCCTTGAACGACTTTTCTAGCTCTATACAATACAATGAACAAGGTCTTGTTCCGATCATTGTTCAAGATAATAGTACCCTTGAGGTGCTCATGCTTGCCTATGCAAATAAAACCTCTCTTGAGCTCACAAAACAAACAGGATATGCTCATTACTTTTCACGTACCCGTAAAAAGATCTGGAAAAAAGGAGAAGAAAGTGGACATGTCCAACGTATTATTGATATCAGAATCGATTGTGATGAAGATACCCTTCTCTACCTCGTAGAACAGAGTGGTGTTTCCTGCCACACTGGTCACAAAACTTGTTTTTATCGAGATATTATGGGAATTGAAAAAGAACCGGTGCTCATAGAGCCTGATACAATATACAGATAGGAAAAGCAATCCGCAGAAATGGCTGTGACAACGACATATTCTCTCTCTGGAAAAGTTTAGCCACGTTGCCAGAATTAAAACTATGCAGCAATGCAGCAGAGGTATGTCATCACAACTTTATCCAAACTGTAGAATACATCATTTGCAAGAAAAGAGAGAGAAAAAAAGAGAAAGTATGCTTTTAATTGGCTGCTGTTCATTCATCTCAAATGTTACATCCTAATAGGAAGAGAAAAATACATACATAAGGTGGTTTTTTTGAAAATAGTACCAGATACCAGCGTCATCATAGATGGACGCATATCTCACCTCATCAATACCGGTGAAATAGAGACCGGAGAATACAATAAAGCTGAAATAATTGTCCCGGAAGCAGCTGTTGCAGAGCTCGAATCACAGGCAAACCAGGGACGTGAAATAGGGTTCTCAGGTCTTACTGAGCTTCAAAAACTATGCAAACTTGCAGAAGAAGGAAAAATATCCATCCGCTTTACTGGCACCCGCCCCACTCTTGAACAGGTTAAACTCGCAAGTGGGGGAGAGATAGACGCACTCATCAGACAGGTTGCAATAGACAATAATGCTCGCTTTATCACAAGTGATACAATTCAGTCGGAAGTTGCGCGGGCAAAGGGACTTGATGTTCTCTACCTTCGCCCTCAGGGCGAAAATTTTACTCCTCTTGCCATCGATCAGTTTTTCGATGAATATACCATAGCTGTTTATCTTAAAGAACGTGCACGTCCTGTTGCAAAGAAGGGAAGTATAAAAGAACAAAAACTTGTTTCCATCCGTGATAACCCCATGAACGAGTACGAGCTTCGTGTCATCGCGCAAGAGGTGCTCGAACGTGCCAGGCGTGATCCTGATGGATTTATCGAGATGGAACGAAAAGGGGCGACAGTTGTGCAGATAGGATCAATGCGTATCGCTATCAGCCGCAGACCTTTTTCAGATGGTATGGAGATAACAGCAGTTCGTCCTATTGTAGACATTGACCTAGATGACTACAAAGAAGCAGATCAAATAAAAGAGCTCCTGAAAGGAGACACCAGAGCTATGCTTATCATCGGGCCACCAGGCTCAGGAAAAACAACGCTCGTACAAGGAATTGCAACATACCTCCTAAACGAAGGAAACGTGGTAAAAACCATGGAACAACCGCGTGAGCTCCAAATTCCTGACGAAATTACCCAGTACACAACCCTTGAAGGGAGTATGAAAAATACTGCAGACCTTCTCATGCTTCTGCGACCAGATTGTGTTATATTTGATGATCTTCGAAGAAATGATGACTTCGAAGTTTTCTCAGATCTACGTCTTGCAGGTATTGGTATGATCGGTGTCATGCATGCCCTCTCACCAGGAGAAGCAATCTGTCGATTTATCGACCGTGTGGATCTTTCTGTGCTTCATCAGGTCATCGGCTCAATTGTCTTCGTCTATGGTGGTGCCATTCAAACCATTCTCACAACTGATCTCATCTTGAAATGCCCTGATGGCATGGAGGGGGAGCTCACATTCAGACCAGTGACTGTCGTATCGGATCGTATAAGTAATGAAAAGATATACGAGATCTTTCGTTGTGAAAATGAAACCATCATCATGCCTGCATCAGCAGATATCTATGAATCCTCAGAATACATGACAGAAGTAGATGCAGCTTCAGATGTACTACCCGCTCCTGTACCACTTCATGCAGAGACATTCGACGCTGTCAATGGTGTTTTACAAACAGCAGCAACTGCACAAATAGCAAAGGAGCTGCACACCTCAGAGTACTATGAATCTGTCAGCACAAATCTCATTTTTACTGAAAATGAGTTACAAAATCCATACAAATCAACAATAGATACCTTTCAGGACGAAGAGAGAAAAGACAGTGGTAGAAAAGAAAGTGGTGGATCTGAAGAAGAAAATACGGTGCTCCAACCCTCAACTGACGAAGTCGAAGAAGAAGGTGCCTCTTGGGATATTACCGAGCGGGATATACAAAGAGAGATTGGAAGATACACAAATGGCCAGATCATAGTAGAAATGCGCTCAGCAACAAAGGCCGTTGTATACATTGATGATCGTGATGTCCCAGCAGCAATTGGAAAGGGAGGAAAAAACATAGCAGGTATCGTAAACCGTGTTGGGGTTGGAATCGATATTCGCCCAGCTTCAGAGATGTTTCGGGAGGACTTCCAAAAGAGTTCAGTGAGTGCAACAGGAGGTGGATCTGGAGAGGGAAGTGAAGCCAGTTCCATCAATGCAAACACATCTGGCGAGATTCTCATTAATGATGGACTTCATGTCAGAATTGATAAAAAACACCTTGCAGTCATTTCACATGAGAATATCGGGCGTATTGTTGATGTATTCTCAGGGAGAGAGTATTTATTTACTGCAACGATCAATGAGTCCGGTGAAATCATACTTGCAAAGAATAGCACTATTGCACAGGAGATGCTAAAGCGGTACAATGAAGGAGAACCGATCCGACTCAAAGCAGTGTAGGAAAGCAGCCAACCGCGCTAAAAATCAAAATTTACATAGATAAGGAAAAGACCATGACAGAGTCAAACACCAAAAAAACAGATACAGAAGAGATAATGCATACATGGGAGAGGGCGTTTCACACTTCTCCATCAGATAAAAAGAAATTCTACCTCACTGTTGCATATCCATACCCAAGCGGTGCAATGCATGTTGGACATGGCAGAACATATATCACACCAGATGTCATTGCTAGGTTCAAAAGAATGCAGGGTTTTGAAGTTCTCTACCCAATGGCATTTCATGTTACAGGCGCACCAGTAGTTGGTATCTCACGTCGCATTGCAGCACAGGATGAAAACACAATCAACCTTTATAAGGATCTTTATCAGGTGCCACAAGATGTATTGTCTCGGTTCAACGACCCTCTTGAGATTGTAAATCACTTTTCAAATGAATACGAACGTGTCATGAAAAAGGCTGGCCTCTCTATTGACTGGACCCGTAGGTTTACCACTGTAGACCCACGATACAGCAAGTTCATTGAGTGGCAGTGGTTCCATCTGCGAGCTGGCGCTCATGTCGCAAAAGGAGCACATCCTGTTCGATACTGTCCACAGTGTGATAATCCCATTGGAGATCATGATATCCTTGAAGGAGATACAGCAGAGGTTCAGAAGTTCACACTTGTCATGTTCCGTCGTGGAGATGAGATAATCCCTTGTGCAACGTTACGTCCAGAAACGGTGTACGGGGTAACAAATCTCTGGGTGCACCCAGATGTTGAGTATGTTAAAGCAAAGATCGATGGCCAGGTATGGATCATCTCTTCAGAGGCTGCAAACAAGATCTCGCTACAGGATCATGATGTAGAGGTCGTTGGCACAATACCTGGCTCAGATCTTGTCGATACCACAGCCAATAATAAATTCTGTGGTGAGATTCCAATCCTCCCAGCGGTTTTTGTAGATCCAGATATGGCAACTGGTGTTGTGATGAGTGTGCCTGCACATGCACCATTTGATTATATCGCTCTTCGTGATCTGTGGAATCAGGGGATGTATACCAGTATAAACCCAATCGGCCTTATTCAGGTAGATGGATATGGCGAACATCCAGCTGTCGAGGCTGTTGAAAACTCAGGTATTCTCCACCAAAGTGATCAAAATCTTGAGGATTTAACGGCTCAAGTGTATCTTGCAGAGCACTCAACTGGAAAGATGTATCCTCAGTACGGTGGAAAGCCAGTCAAGATTGCACGAGAAGAGGTTGCTGCCATGCTTACCGAACAGTATGGCTCTACTATCATGTACGAGTTCAGTCAGCACCCAGTTATCTGTCGATGCGGAAGCCGTGCATATGTCAAAGTTCTTCATGATCAGTGGTTTTTACAGTACAGTGATCAGGAATGGAAAGACCAGGTTCAAAAACACTTGAACGCCATGTCTCTGGTACCCCATGAGGTACGCGCAGAGTTTGATAGAACGGTTGGATGGTTAAAAGAATGGGCATGTACAAGGAGAGTAGGGCTTGGTACCAAACTACCTTGGGATCCAAGCTGGCTCATCGAACCTTTGTCTGATTCCACGGTTTACATGGCGTATTATACTATTGCGGCCAAGATAAAGGAGATTGAGAGTGAAGTATTAACGCCTGAAGTGTTTGATTATATCTTCTTAGGAGTAGAGTCTGAAAAGCTCCCAAAGGGGGAGGTACGTGAAAAACTCAATGCCATGCGTACTGAGTTTTTATACTGGTATCCATATGATTACCGTTTCTCAGCAAAGGATCTCATCTCAAATCACTTGACATTTCAGGTGTTTCACCACTGTGCCATCTTTCCCGAGCATCTTCGTCCTCAGGGGATGGTGGTCTTTGGTATGGGTCTCTTAAATGGGGCAAAGATGACCTCTTCAAAAGGAAATGTCTACCTGCTTGAAGAGGCAATCTCTGATTTCGGGGCAGATACCGTGCGTATGTTCCTGGTTGGTTCTGGTGAGCCTTGGCAGGATTTTGACTGGAGATATGAGCTGGTAAAGTCAACTCAGAAACAGGTTGAACGTTTTGTCAGTACGATTCAGGAGTGCATGAATGCAAATGGAGCTGATACTCCAATCGATCACTGGCTTCGCTCACGGATACAGGAGTATATCAAGTTAACAACTCTTGCATTGGATGCGTTCCAGACAAGGCAAGCAATTCATCTTGCATTCTTTTCGATGGAACGCGATCTGCGGTGGTACAAAAAGCGCCTCTGTGGTGCTGCACCGTCTCGTACCCTTATGCGAGAGCTTGCATCTGTTTGGATCAGGCTGCTCTGCCCAATTATTCCATTTACAGCTGAGCAACTCTGGAAGGAAATGGGAGAAGAGGGGCTTTGTTCATTTGCAGCTTGGCCAGTACCTGATGAGGCCGCCATTGATATTCCATGTGAGAATGCAGAGGAACTTTTGATGAGAACAGAGGAGGATCTCGATTCAATTCTTCGTATCATTCAGATTACCCCAAAAAGCGTAACAATCGTTGTTGCACCGGAATGGAAGTGGGAGATCTTTTCAAAGATTCAACAGTCATCTGCACAGGGAACAGGGAATATCATTAAGGAGCTCATGCAGGATCCAGATATCCGTGCCCATGGTGAAGCTGCAGTGGATGCTGTAAAGGATTGTTCTGCACTTATGCACCGACTTCCACCAGATCTTGCTCTATCACTTGCAACAACTCCTCCTCATGAGATGAAGATCTTTTGCGATGCGAAGTCATTCATTGAGCATGCGTTCTCGGTCTCTGTGACAGTTGTCTCATCTGATGAGAGTGCACATGATAAAGCGAAACAAGCTGCTCCATTCAAACCAGCGCTTATTATAGAATAAACTCTTTTTTTTCAGTTTTCCTCTTATCATCCATGGAAATCAATTTTGAACAGTACGAAGGATACATGGGAGATATACAGGTTCAAGGAGGCAATCTTGTATAACCTGTGATTCTACTGGCTTTTTCCGGTGGTATTCACCTTTGGTTACTTTCAAAAATTGATTTCCATAGGTTTCAACTGGTTGAGAACACCACTCATCCAGGATTTACTCTAATAGAATGACAATAGTTCACTGATGTAAACACTCTCCAACCTCTTTGTTCGTAAGATTCAGGGTGAACAAAGCAACAGATATGATGAGATCATTCTTTAGGTAGCGCTCTCAAAAAAAGTGGATATGATGAGTAGAACTATACAGCTGGCTCTGGTGCTGGTCCAATGACCACATCCACACAAGCTCCCTCAACAGGAGCATGGTACTCAGGCACGAGGAACAAGCAATCCTTTGGACAGGACTCAACACAACCACTACAAGCAATGCAGCGGAGCCTGTCAATCTGCCATTTCTGCTCTGCTTTTTCGATGACAATAGCATCAGAAATACAGTTTTTACTGCACAGTCCACAATAAATACAGTTCGTAATATCAATACAGACCTGTCCCCTGGTATGTGCATACTTATGGGCAGGAACATGTGGATAGAGGCGAGTACGGGGGCCCTGTAACAAAGCCTTTGTAATCATGCCAAACATAGAGCCAACCTTCTCTTTCATTAGATAACCGTATATTTCATTGTTTTAATGCATAAATGATCCGATCAGAGATCATACATCCTCTTGTATTTATGAGGAAAAACGCGCAGATGAGACCATCTCACTGAAAAAGAGAGAAAGATTCCTAGCTTCATAATGGTATTTAATTTGAAGAAGCGCGCGAAACCAAAAATCCACCTGTACATACCGTTAGAACAAATAACAACAATGCGCTGATATATGCAAGACTTACTCCAACGAGGAGTGGCAAAACCTTCAACATCAAAACCAGCACAACAAGACTTCCAATACCAATAAGAGCATCCAACATCCAAGGCTTCATTACTACATATTTAAAAATCAATCTATAAGGAGATTATGAAAGAGATGATCTCACAACCTATATATATTCATCAAAGCACATTAATAATACATACGTTCAATCTGTATAGAGGATATAAAATGGGAATTAAGCCAACATACATCAAAGCAATTGGAAATGAGCTCCTTGAGAAACATGCAAGCCATTTTACAAATGAGTTCGAGCTGAATAAACTCGCAGTTACAAACACGACTTCTATAACCAGTAAGCGTGTCCGAAATAGAGTTGCAGGTTTCATCACTCGAAAAATTAATACAAAGAGAGTCCAATAGTACCTCATGATTGAGGGAATTATTCCGGCACTTATCACACCTTTTTCATCAACGACTCGTGATCTTGATCTCGATGGGTTACGCTCCAATATTGAAGCCGTAATTACTGCTGGTGTTCATGGTATTGTACCCTGTGGTTCGACTGGGGAAGCAGCAACACTTGATTTTGAAGAGCATGAAAAGGTCGTAGAAACCGCGGTAGATTGTGCAAATGGCAGAGTTCCTGTCATTGCAGGTACTGGCTCAAACAATACAAAGGAAGCACTTCGATTCACAAACGCTGCAAAGGATTGTGGCGCTGATGCTGTACTTGTTATCAGTCCTTATTACAATAAGCCAAACAGATCCGGCCTTATCAAGCATTTCACTGCAATCGCAGACTGTGATATTCCAGTTATACTCTACAATGTTCCATCACGCACTGGACAGAATGTTCTTCCAGATGTCGTTGCTGAGCTGGCAAAGCATCCATCAGTTATAGGGATCAAGGAGGCAAGTGGCGATATTAACCAGATATCACGCGTTCTGGAAACAACACAAGACGAAGACTTTGTTGTACTCTCTGGAGATGATGCAATGCTGCTGCCACTTATGGCTCTTGGTGGTGCAGGTGTTATCTCTGTCGCAGCAAACATTGTTCCTGAGCAGATGGTAGCTCTCTATACCGCGCTCAAGAACGAAAACTATGCAGCAGCGCGTGAGATACACTACAAGCTTTCACCGATCTTTTCAGCAATGTTTATTGAATCAAACCCAATTCCGGTGAAATATGTGGCAGGTAAACTGGGATATGCAGCAGGACCAACCCGTCTTCCTCTAGATGAGGCATCAGCAGCAACACGTGCGCAGATCGACAAAGTGATTTAATCATGACACGCATCGGTATCATAGGCGCAAGTGGGCGCATGGGAAAGACAATTGGACAGATTGTCCATGATGCACCAGATCTGACATATGTTGGTGGGGTGGACATCGCAGAGAGCAATCAGTTTGGTGCACCAGTCTATGAAGTTAAAAACCTCCAGGCTTTCATCACTGAGCAATCTCCAGATGTCATGATAGACTTTACTATGGCGAGTGCCTCTGCAGCAAATATTCCTGTGATTGCAAAGATGGGCATAAACATTATTCTTGGAACGACCGGCTTTACCAAAGAACAGCAGATCGAGATCGAGAATGCGATTAAAGCAGGAAATGTTGCAGCTGTTATCTCCACAAACTTCTCAATCGGCATGAATATCTTTTGGAACCTCGTGCGTGAGGCAGCAGGCCGGTTGAAGGATTATGATATCGAGGTTATCGAAGCTCATCATCGGCATAAAAAAGATGCACCATCTGGAACTGCACGTACCATCCTTGGGATCTTGCATGAGACTGTCGGCCAAAGAGAAGAGGTATATGGCAGAAATGGACTACAAGAACGCGGAAATGAGATTGGAATCCACGTCATACGTGGAGGGGATATTATTGGAGACCACACGGTGAGTTTTTCAAAAAATTACGAAACAATTGAACTCTCTCATCGTGCAGCTGATCGTGCTGTCTTTGCACAAGGGGCAGTACTTGCAGCACGCTTTGTAGCAGATAAGAAATCCGGAATATATGCAATGAAAGATGTTCTTGCACTATAAGCAATAAGCAATAGACTACATCACACAGCATAGGTCAAGAACGACACAGCAGCGCAACTTGGAATACACATAGAGATATCTTTCATGATCCAATACATAATTATAATTTCCTTTTTATTTTTCTTAATCTCTCTCATACACCACCCATACCGATCCTACACCACAGCTATTGCATGGATCTCAATGATCCTTCTTCTTATCTTTGAGATCCCAGCATGGCTTGCAGATCACAATTATGTGTATCCAGCCCTCACCTGCATCTCAATTATCCTTTTAGGTATAACATTGCGTATTCTCTTTGAGACAGATACTCACAAAAAAGAACTCATCTTCCAACTGACACGAGCAGCTGGTGTTGCATTTATTATATATGCTCCATTTGCTTTTTATGAACCATTTGGAAACTGGCTCATTGCTCAGGTTGTACAGCAAACAGGAGGTTTGCTTACTCTTCTCGGACATCCAACAGAGCTCTTTTTATGGAATACATTTAGAGGAAATGGCTACAGCGTCGAGATCATTTTAGCCTGTACTGGCATACAGGCAATATCTATCATGCTCGGCGTTACATATGCAGTAAAAACGACATTTACACAAAAAATAATCGCTGCACTCATGATTGTTCCTCCTATTTATATTCTCAATCTCTTTCGAAATGCGGGGGTTATTATGGCATATACTGAGCAGTGGTTTCCATACTTTCAAACGTATGTCGGAGGAGAGCAAGGATTTGCAAGTTTTTTTTGGGCACACAATATCATTGCAGAAGGTCTCGCATTTTTATTTCTCTTAGTTCTTGCATATGGGTTATTTTGTTTCATACCAACCCTCGCAGATGTTGCAATAGATATCCTTCGGATGTATAAAGGTGAGATAGAATCCTTTCTTGACAGAAATAAGATCAAGATGAAGTGATTGCACCAGGTGAGTTTTTCCCCACACATTTTATATTTTATTGATGTAGTTTGATGTGGTTCGTGATGAGAATCAAATAAAATAATTAAAATATAACATAACACCATAGTACAAGAAACGGATGATTATCGTATCACAACCGTAGACTAATAGTAACAGGGAGAATATACAAATGAAAGGTTTTGGAGTAATCAAAAAAGGAACAGTAGGTTGGTTAGAAAAACCCGATCCCATTTGCGGTCCTTCTGACGCAATCGCGAGGCCAATCGCTTTGGCACCATGCACTTCGGATGTTCACTCCGCCTATGAAATGGAGGGGCCACATCTCATCAACCGTATTCTTGGGCATGAGAGTATCGGTGAGTTGATCGAGGTCGGATCGGAGGTTAGAGATTTTCAAATTGGTGATCGGGTGGTTATTCCATGTACAACACCAAGCTGGAGTTATCCTTCGATTCAGGACGGTATGCATCAGCATGAGGCTGGGCTTGTAAGCGGCATCAATTTTTCCTCTTATGAGGACGGTACACTTTGCGACCGCATAAAAATACGTTCCGCCGACATGAATCTTGCCATGCTTCCAGCGAATCTGAATCCGGAAACGGCAGTCATGATAACAGATATGATGACGACCGGATTTCATGGTGCAGAACTTGCTGAAGTGAAATTCGGCGACAGTGTGTGCGTAATGGGAATTGGGCCAGTTGGTCTTATGGCTGTCGCTGGTTCTGCACTTTCGGGAGCTGGACAACTCCTTGCGGTCGGCACCAGGCCAGACTGCGTTACTTTGGCAAAAGAGTACGGTGCAACAGATATAATCAGCTACAAAGAAGGCAGTATTTATGACCAGGTCATGGATGCAACCGACGGTAACGGCGTTGACGCAGTTATCGTGGCGGGTGGCGATTTAGAGACCTTTTACACGGCGTTTGGTATCTGCAAAAACGGCGGCCATGTTGCCAACATCAATGTCTTTACCGAAATCACCTCATTTAATATCCCGATCGAACATAGCGGTGGGGGCTGGATGGGCCATAAAACATTCCGCGGAGGTCTTTGCCCCGGCGGCAGACGTCGCATGGAGCGTCTCATTTCCATTGTACAGGCGGGTCGTGTTGATCCTGGCAGAATGATCACACATCGCTTCCATGGCATGGACTCCATACCCGAAGCATTCCAGCTCATGGTTGAGAAACCTCGTGACTTGATCAAGCCTGTCGTCATTTTGGATTAAACGTGGATAACAATAAAACCCCCAATTTTAGATCCAATGCATTCATAGTTATGAAGTAATAATTACTACATCACTTCAACAACCAGTCAAACACATTTATCTGCTTAATTCCATTAGGTGAGGTGAGAGGTGTATTGTCCATCGTTAGGAGATATTTCTGATTATGGTCATGAATGGCTTCAAGCGGTGCAAGCTCGCGGCGAAGGGTTGCACCACTGGTGTCAATAACGGTATATGCAACCTGGAAGTATTCTTCGCCATCATCACCAATAACGATAAAATCCACCTCCACAGTGCCAACCTTACCGATATAGATCTCGTACCCCCGTCGATAAAGCTCAAGAAACACAACGTTTTCAAGAGTACGCTCCAGCAGCCCATTTAATTCCAAGTAGGGTGTATCAAAGACCAATGTCAGCACCTTAGTTTTAATGCATATGCGCATGTGTTCTCTCATATGCTGCCGATGAAGCTTTTTTTGATCTCTTTTGCTGAGGATCTATGTTTGGAGACAGTTTAATATTTTCATTCATAGATATAATATGTGGTGAAAACACATCATTTTTTGACACATATTGGTTCTCATGAGATTATTATATATATGATTGTGAACCACCTATATGTATGGGAAGATTTTCTGTCTCCATGGATGATTCATTTATTGAGCAGGTCGACCTTGAAAGCACATCACGCAATATTTCAAGATCTGACTGGATAAATGACGCTTGTAAAGAATATATGGCACGCATCAGTGGACTTTCAGGCATTCTGCCAACAACACCAAAACTATCTCTCATTAAAGAGCCTACTGAGCAGATAGAGCATAATATGAAAGATTATGACAGTACATACCAAACATTTTCGATTACTGCACCAGAGTACCTGAATTTTGGATTTGATGTTGTTGATGCATGGGCAGAACGAGATCGAAATAAAATTGCTATGGTTTGGACGGATCAGAATGGTGCTGAAAAATTCTTTACATTTCGAGACCTTCAACGAAAGTCGAACCAAATCGTAAACATGTTTCTGAAGTATGACATAAAGAAAGGTGACCGAGTCTTAGTCATGCTTCATCGTGTACCTGAATGGTGGTTCGCATTAGTCGCTCTCATGAAAATTGGTGCACCATATATCCCAGCTCCTACTATGCTTACCGAGAAAGATCTCGCCTATCGAATTAATGCATCACGTGCAAAAATGATAATCACAGACGAGGAAAATGCAGACAAAGTCGAAGCTATCTGCTCACAATGTTCCAGTTTATCAAAGCGCATGCTTGTAGACAGTGATCGTGAAGGTTGGATATCTTATCGCAAAGAGCTTGACTATCCTGCACCAGTTTCATCTAAGATCATCAACCTTGATGGTATGGAGAAGACAAAGCCAACAGATCCGATGCTTATCTTTTTTTCATCAGGTACAACTGGAGATCCAAAAATGGTGGTGCATACCCAGAGCTATGCCCTTGGGCATATCGCAACTGCGCGATTCTGGCATGATCTCAAACCAAATGACCTTCATTTTACGGTATCTGATACTGGTTGGGGAAAAGCAGCATGGGGAAAACTGTTTGGGCAATGGATCATCGGAGCAGCTGTGTTTGTATATGACTATCGAAGTAAGTTCAATGCAACTGAGCTGTTGCCACTCATCGAAAAATATGGGATCACATCTTTTTGTGCACCACCAACCATCTACCGTATGCTTGTCATGGCAGATCTGAAGAAGTATGACTTTTCAGAGCTTCGCCACTGTGTCAGTGCAGGTGAGATGATAAACCCAGAGGTTATTCGTGCCTGGAAAGAGATGACAGGAAAAACCATTTTTGAAGGATATGGACAGACCGAGACAACACTTGTGATTGCGAACTTTCCATGCATGGAACCACGGTATGGATCTATGGGCAAACCATGCCCAGGGTGGATCGTTGAGTTACATAATGAAGAAGGAAAGCCCGTACCTGTTGGGGAAGAAGGAAGTATTGCAATTAAATTAACCACTCGTCCTCATGGATTTTTCACCGAGTATGTAGACAATCCTCAGGCAAACGAGGAATCATTCAGAAATGGATACTACTACACTGGAGATCGTGCATATGTTGACAGTGATGGATATTTCTGGTTTGTTGGACGTGACGATGATGTCATCAAGTCTTCAGGATACCGTATCGGACCCTTTGAAGTGGAAAATGTACTCATGGAACATCCAGGAGTGATGGAATGTGCAGTAATTGGAGTTCCTGATATCATTCGCGGATTTATTGTTAAGGCATTTGTGATACTGAAGGAAGGATATGAACCATCTGATGCGTTGGTGCGTGAGATGCAAAAGCACGTAAAAGAAGTAACTGCCCCATACAAATATCCCAGACAGATCGAATTTGTTGAGAGTCTACCAAAGACGATATCTGGAAAGATTAAGAGAAAAGATCTTCGAGAACGTGAACTTCAAAAGGATAAGAAATAAAGAGTAGAAATTTTGTATTTTTATTTTTTAGTTTTTTATTAGTTTTTAATTATATGGCGTCATCCTCTTCTTCATCGATATCACACTCAGGGATATCCTGCACCTGATTGCGCTCCTCAGGAGAAAGCACCGTAAGCCCAATGAGGCGATCATCATCACGTAAGCGCATGACTCGGACTCCTCGTGTATTTCGTCCTTGTAATGATATTTTATTCACAGGCGTGCGCATTACCGTTCCATCTGCACTCATCAAGATAATCTCATCATCCTCAGCAACTGCTCGCGTCGTAATAACACCACCTGTCAGTTGGCTGCGAATATTTCGAACCCCCATCGTACCACGTCCATGACCACGAAACGCATCAAAATCTGTTCGTTTTCCATATCCACCACTGGTCATTACAAGCAAACTTTTGCCTTCCTCGATCTTTGTTACAGATCGCTCCTCATCGCCGAGGTGCATGCGAATGCCGATTACACCCAGTGCACCACGGTGACGCACAGATATGTTTTTCACATGGAATCGGAGCCCCTGACCAGCAGATGTTGTGATGATAATCTCTGCATCATCCTCAATCGTCATCACATCAATGAGCTCATCCTCCTCGCGAAGCCCAACTGCGTTCACACCTGTACTTCGCGGGCGTGAAAATTCGTTTTGTGGGATTTTAATCGTCATACCCTGCTTTGTCGTAAACAGGAAGTATCGATCCTCTTCAAACGATGCAACTGGAATAACTGACGAGATACGTTCGTCTTCTTTTAGATTCAGCAGATTTATAATTGCCTTTCCTTTACTCTGACGCGAACCCTCTGGGATATCATAGACCTTCAACCAGTATGCACGTCCCGTACTGGTAAAGCAAAGCAGATAATCATGGGTATTTGCTACAAAGATCTGCTCCACATAATCATCATCCTTTATTGATATCCCACTTACCCCAATGCCGCCACGTCGCTGCGTTCGATAGGCATCCTTGCCTATCTGCTTGACATAATTTCGATGAGTCAGGGTTACGAGAACCTGTTTATTTGGAATGAGTTCTTCTTTTTCAATGGCAGAATACTCAGCTACGATCTGAGTACGGCGATCATCACTATATGTATCTGCGATAGTTTGAAGTTCAGATGCAATTGCTGTCTTAATATTCTGTTCTGAGGAAAGTAACTCGGTGAGGCGATCGATCTCTGCCTGGAGGCTGATCTTTTCATCGATCAATTTCTGCTTTTCAAGTGCAGCGAGACGGCGAAGCTGCATCTGCAAAATAGCAGTGCTTTGATCACTGTCAAGCTCAAACTGCTCCATTAAAGACGTTTTTGCAGCATCTACCGTTTCAGAACCGCGAATAAGGGCAATGACTGCATCGATATTATCAATTGCATGTAAAAGCCCCATGAGGATGTGAACTCGCTGCTGAGCCTTTCGTTTCTCAAACTCACTGCGCTTGGTCACAACGATAATCCGGTGCTTGAGAAACTCATTGATGAGACCAATCAAACCAAGCACCTTTGGCATCTTATCCACAATAGAGAGATTAATAATACCAAATGTGCTCTCAAGTGCAGTATGCTTGTATAACTGATTTAAAATAATCTGAGGGCGACCGTCCTTTTTCAGCTCAATCACTATTCGCATTCCATCCTTATCAGACTCATCACGGAGATCAGATATGCCTTCGATACGTTTCTCACGCACTAACTCTGCAATATGCTCTATCAAGCGGGCTTTATTTACCTGATATGGGATCTCAGAGATGACAATATCCATATGTTTTCTCTGTCCTTCAACGATCTCGGCAACACCACGAACCAGAATCTTTCCATATCCTGTCTGATATGCTTGGCGAATCCCAGTAGTCCCATGAATCACCCCACCTGTTGGAAAGTCAGGTCCTGGAATGAATTGAATCAGATCCTCTACTGTTGATTCTGGATGGGAAATATAGTGAATAATGCCAGAACAGATCTCTCGTAGATTATGGGGAGGCATCTTTGTTGCCATTCCAACTGCGATACCTTCTGACCCATTTATGAGCAGATTTGGAATCTTTGCAGGAAGAACAGCAGGTTCCATTGAGGACTCATCAAAGTTTGGAACAAAAGGAACAGTCTCTTTATCCAGATCATGCAGAAGCTCCTCTGCTTGCTTGAATAAGCGGATCTCGGTATAACGCATTGCAGCAGGCTCATCTCCATCAACAGATCCAAAATTCCCTTGGCCATCTGCAAGCATCATCCGATATGAAAATGGCTGCGCCATGCGAACAATCGTGTCATAGATCGAAGCATCACCATGTGGATGATACTTCCCCATAACATCTCCAACCACACGAGCACTCTTTTTGTAGGGCTTATCATGGGTATTATTCATCTCCCACATCGAGAAGAGCGAACGGCGGTGAACTGGTTTTAATCCATCACGAACATCAGGAATCGCACGTCCGATGATGACACTCATCGCATAATTAATATACGAAATCTTCATCTGATCTTCAATGGTGATGCTTTCTACTCGAGGATTTTCCTCTGAGTCATCTTCCAAATCCTGATTTGGATCATCTGGGTTGTCTGAGTTGTCTAAGTTGTCTTGGTCATCTGGGTCTCTCTCATCCCCTGGATCCTCTGCAGATGCAAATGATTCAACCAGCTCTATTTGCTCTTGTTCAAGTGGATCTTGATATGTATCGTTATTCTGTTCTGGATCAGATGTCAAGTGTGGTCACCTCCTTTCCATGTCTTTTAATGAAGTCTCGCCTTGCAGAAACATCTTCACCCATGAGTTTTTCAAAGATTTCATTTGCATAGATTGCATCATCAATGCAGATCTTGCGCAATGTGCGTTTTTCAGGATCCATGGTTGTATCCCAGAGCTGACGGGCATTCATCTCACCAAGGCCTTTGTACCTTTGAACTTGCACACCACTCTCCCCAAATTCCAACATAGCCTCTTTCATCTCCGCCTCGGTGTACACATATCGCTCTTTTTTTCCTTTTGCAATGCGATAGAGAGGAGGCTGAGCAAGATACACATATCCACGTTCGATAATTGGTGTCATATATCGAAAGAAAAAGGTTAGGAGGAGGGTACTGATATGTGCTCCATCAACATCAGCATCAGTCATAATGATAATATGATGGTATCTGGCTTTGTCTGCATCAAATGACTCCCCAACACCTGTTCCAATAGCGGAGATCATCGATTGAATCTCAGCATTTTTTAAGATCTTATGTGCAGCTGCTTTCTCCACATTCAAGACTTTTCCACGTAGTGGAAGAATTGCTTGGAATCTTCTATCACGTCCACCTTTTGCACTTCCTCCTGCAGAGTTTCCTTCTACGATATAGATCTCACTTTTTTCAGGACGGCGTTCAGAGCAGTCTGCAAGTTTTCCCGGGAGGCCAGAGGATTCAAGGGTACTTTTTCGACGTGCTAGTTCACGTGCTTTTCGTGCAGCTTCACGAGCCTGAAATGCAGATTGGGCTTTTTTGACGATGGCTATAAGGTCCTTTGGATGTTCTTCGAAGTACTCACATAAACTCGCATATACGAGTGAGTCAACAATGCCACGGACATTGCTGTTTCCAAGTTTCATCTTCGTCTGGCCTTCAAACTGAGGATGAGCCATCTTAATGCTGATGATAGCGGTGAGGCCTTCACGAACATCTTCTCCTTTAAATCCGGGGTCAGATTCTTTTAGGAGTTTATTTTCCTTTGCCATCTTATTAATGGCCTTTGTCAGAGCGGATCGAAAGCCCTCAAGATGAGTTCCACCTTCACGGGTATTGACACTATTTACAAAGGTGTAGATCTTTTCTGAATAATTTGTTGTGTATTGAAATGCGATCTCGGCATCAACCTTCGCCTCAAGGTCTTTCTTTTCAAGACGAATAATGGTGTCAACAATAGGGGTGAGATCTTTATTTATGAGAAGAACGAACTCACTGATTCCACCTTCATAGCAGAATTTTTCAGAGTGATGTGTTTGATTCTCACCTTCTTCTGCAATGCGTTCATCCTTAATACTGATGCTAATGCCTGAGTTTAAAAATGCAAGTTCCCGCAGGCGATGAAGGAGCACATCGTAGTCATATACAACGGTTTCAAAGATCTGATCATCGGGTGTGAAAATAATACGAGTTCCATTCAAACGAGATCCATATGCTTCGAGAAATGCTGTTTTGTCTTGTGGTACATCAACAGGAAGAGAACCATAACGTCTTATGTACCGTTCTATCAAATCCTCGTATACCTCTTCATTTTTTGTGAGTTGTGTTATGACAGCCCCTCTTGAGAATGTCATATAATAATGGTAGCCATCCCGATAGACATCGGCACAGAGTTTTGTTGAGAGAGCGTTTACCACAGATACGCCGACTCCATGCAGACCTCCAGATACCTGGTATGTATCTTTGTCAAACTTACCACCCGCGTGAAGAACGGTAAGTACGGTCTCAAGTGCACTCGTATTGCCATTATCTTTCATGACATCAACAGGAATTCCTCGTCCATTATCTTCAACGCTGATGCTCCCATCTGCAAGAATAATGACCGAGATGTCATCACAGTACCCAGCAAGTGATTCATCAATGGCATTGTCTACGACTTCATAGACTAAATGATGCAGACCACGGGTATCGGTGCTTCCAATGTACATTGCCGGGCGTTCCCGTACCGGTTCTAATCCCTTTAAAACTTTGATATTGTCTGAATTGTATTCGTTCAACTTATATTCCCCACTGTTCAGATGCACTGTGTTTTTCCAAATTACATCTATTTTGGATGAATTTCAAAAGTTTCTCTCACATTGTGAGGGTGACTTGGAGAAATAATTATAAAATAAATAATATAGAGTAAAATGTTAATTCAGTGATTTTTGATGTTCATTGCTAAGTATAGATGATGCAATAATAGCTAGATCTTATTTGTCGTATAACCACTTAAGGGTTCAGAACTGGAGCTCGGCACTTCTTTCATTGCGATACACATGGCTGGAGTTATCATGTGTCTTTCGCTGAGTGAGAGGAATAAAAAGAAGTTCCATTAAATCCCTATCTATTCTATAGATGTACGATACTTCAGTTCCATTTGAGTTACACTCTTCCTTTCCTCCAGCGGGATCACAACCGCATGCTATTTCAGAACTTGTGAAGGGATGTCGTTTGGGTCTTTCTCAGCAGACGCTCCTTGGGGTAACAGGATCTGGAAAGACTTTTACAATGGCAAATATTATCGAAAAACTTCAGATGCCAACACTTGTATTTGCTCATAATAAGACACTTGCAGCTCAGTTGTACCAAGAGTTTTTAGAGTTTTTTCCAAAGAACCGTGTTGAGTTTTTTGTCTCATATTATGATTACTATCAGCCAGAGTCGTATATTCCATCAAGGGATCAGTACATCGAGAAAGATGCACAGATAAATCCTAAAATTGAGATGATGCGGCTATCTACCACAGCATCATTGCTTTCAAGGAAAGATACTATTGTTGTTGCATCTGTTTCATGTATCTATGGTCTTGGTCGGCCAGATAGTTATGAGAATATGGGATTTGATCTTGGTATCGGTCAAAAGATATCCAGAAATGAGATTCTCATGAAGCTCATCGATAATCTCTATCTCAGAAATGATATCGAACTGCTTCCTGGGAGGTTTCGGGTAAAAGGGGACACCATAGATCTCGTGCCAAGTTATTATAATCATATCATTCGCATTGAGTTGTTTGGAGATGAGGTTGACAGAATCACTGAGATCAATCGAATAACCGGAGATATTGTTGAACGGCTGCGTCATATCTATGTGTTTCCTGCATCTCATTACATCATCGATCCGAGTCAAAAAGAGCAAGCATTGCAAGGGATCAAACAGGAACTCAAAGAACGTCTTCCTCACTTATCGATGCTTGATGCTCACCGGCTTGAAAGCAGAACAAAGTTTGATATTGAGATGATCGAAGAGACAGGAAGTTGTAAAGGGATTGAAAATTACTCACGCTATTTTGATGGGAGGTCAGCAGGAGAGAAGCCGTACTGTCTCTTTGATTATTTTCCAGGTGATTTTTTGCTGTTTATTGATGAAAGTCACCAGACGCTTCCACAGATTCGGGGTATGTATAATGGCGATCGTTCCCGAAAAGTTTCCCTTGTGGATTACGGTTTTCGTCTTCCCTCTGCATTTGACAATCGTCCACTGATGTTTGATGAGTTTCAGCAATTTTTACAGCGTGTCATCTATGTGTCTGCAACCCCAGGGCCATATGAGAAGGAGCATTCTTCACAGATTGTTGAGCAGATTATCCGTCCAACTGGGCTTGTTGATCCTGTTGTAGAGGTAAGACCAATTGAAGGGCAGATGACAGATGTGCTTGCTGAGATTGAAAACACCGTCTCGAAAGGATATCGGGTTCTTTTAACAACTCTTACGAAGCGCCTCGCTGAGGAGCTTACTGAGTATCTGAAGGATCAGGGAATAAAAACAAAGTATCTGCACTCAGATATTGAGACTCTCGACCGTATGGAGACGATTCGCCAGCTTCGACTTGGATCATTTGATGTACTGGTTGGTATTAACCTGCTTCGTGAAGGGCTTGATATTCCTGAGATTGGGTTTATTGCTATTTTTGATGCAGATAAAGAAGGATTTTTACGTGATGAGAGAAGTCTCATTCAGATTATCGGTAGGGCTGCCAGAAATGCAGATGCACATGTTGTATTGTATGCAGATAGGACAACCCAGTCGATGAAAAATGCCATGGATGAGACTGCTCGCAGAAGAACGATGCAGTGTGCGTACAATGAAGAGCATGGCATCATTCCACAGACGATCATCAAAACGGTTTCACAAGAACAGATCACAAAGATTGCAGAAGAGATAGAGACACAAGAGGGTGTGTCAATTGAGGATCTGATTGTGGAACTTGAGGAGCAGATGAAAGCAGCGGCAGCCAGACTTGATTTTGAGGAAGCGATTGTGCTTCGTAATAAGATTACACAGCTGAAGGGTAAGTTTTCGTGAATTATCTTTCGCAGATCCAGAATGAAAAGTTGTTTTTGAGCCATTAGATAGGAAAAAAAGAGGAAAGGATGCTCCCCGTGGAGTTTCCTGTTGCTGTGATACGGTGAACCTGCGGTTGTTCTCCTCTTTTTTCTTCGCTGCTTTTGTACTGGAATAGGCCTGTTCCATTCCAGTTTGTGATCAGGTAGTTTGCATCACGCTGCATCTGAATGTTTGCGTTTTGCAACATCCAGTTCTTGGTGATTGTTGTTTTAGCAGCGGAGTTTTGGATGTCAAAGCTGCATGGATTTTTTGGTGCTTGAAATGTTTCGCAACAGAGCTGCAGGGAATTAAACCCAACGAAATTAAAAAGGGAGATTCAACACCATACCTAATTGCAATTGTCGAAAAAGAAGATAATAAGGAATTTATGCGAATTAGGTTAAATTATTATCAGGGAATTTAGGAAGATATTGAACATAAGGGAATGTGTGATGAAAGAATGAGTCATTCAGATAAAATAGATGAAAAAGCGGTAGATCCAAAAGACCCATCCACTGCTACAGCCTTAAACAACCTCGCGGTAAATTTAGATAATCAAGCTCGGTATGCTGAGGCAGAACCACTGTATAAAAAAGCATTAGAAATATATGAAAAGGCACTCGGGCCAGAAAACCCAAACACTATTGCATCCTTAAGCAACCTTGCAGATAATGTATATAGGCAAGCTCGGTATGAAGAGGCAGAGCTACTTTTTAAAAGGCTCCTTGAAATAACAGAAAAGGTACTAGGACCAAAACACCTCGACACGGCTACAACCTTAAACAATCTCGCGGTAAATTTAGATAGCCAAGCTCGGTACGCTGAGGCAGAACCACTCCATAAGAGGGCATTAGACATAAGGAAAAGGGTGCTAGGAATCAAGCACCTGGACACGGCCCAATCTTTTAACAACATTGCAAATAATTTATTTTGGCAAGGCAAGTATCGTGATGCAGAACCACATTACAAGAGGGCATTTAACATTCGGGAAAAGGTCTTAGGACCAAAACATCAGGACACTATTCTTCCCTTACACAACCTTATTTCTAGTTTAGAAGCCCAAAACAAGTATTTTGAAGCTGAACCACTTTTGAAGAAACTATTAAAAATAGTTGAAAAGGAGGGAGGAGCAAAGCACCCAGCCACTGCTACAGTCCTACACAGCCTCGCGGTAAGTGTAGCGAAGCAAACTCGGTATCGTGATGCAGAACCACTGTTCAAGAGGGCATTTGAGATAAGAGAAGAAGTGTTAGGACCAAAACACCCGGACACGCTTATATCCCTAGATAAGCTTCTTTTAAATTTGGATGCCCAAGCTCGGTATCTTGATACAGAACCACTTTACAGGAGGGCAATTGAAATATATGAAAAAGAACTGGGATCAGAGCACCCGCGTACTGCTACTGCCTTACATAACCTTGCTTTTAATTTAGATAATCAAACCCGGTACCTTGAGGCAGAACCTCTTTACCAGAGGGCAATTGAAATATATGAAAAGGAACTGGGGCCAGAGAGCCCAGATATTGCTTCAGTCTTAAACAACTTCGCTTTTAATTTAAACTGCCAAGCTCGGTATTCTGAGGCAGAGTCACTTTTCAAGAGAGCATTTGAAATATGTGAAAAGAAACTAGGGCCAGAGCACCCAAACACTGTTGGATCCTTACACAACCTCTGTTCAAATTTAGATGACCAAGGTAGGTATTCTGAAGCGAAAGAGATTCGTGAAAAGTATCAAAAATGAGGGATAGGTGTTCGTTAAAGAATGATTCATTCATGGGAAGGAGATGAGAAGATGGTAGAGGAAGAAGAGATTGACGCTGCTATAGAGTTAGGCAACCTTGCAAGTAGTTTCTGTATGCAAGGTATGTATGTTGAGGCAGAAGAGCTTCGTAAAAGGCATGGATAAGCAAAGGAGTACGCGATAAAAGAATGAACCATTCAGATGAAGTAGATGAAAAGACGTTAGATCCAAAAGATCCTGACACTGCTGCATCCTTAAACAACCTGGCTTTAAACTTATATAACCAAGCTCGGTATTCGGAAGCAGAGTCACTTTTCAAGAGGGCACTTGAAATATTCGAAGAACTGTTCGGGCCGAAGCACCCTGGAACGGCTACAGCTTTAAACAACCTCGCGGTAAGTGTAGCTGAGCAAATTCGGTATTCAGAAGCAGAACAACTTCATAAGAGGGCACTCAAGATAAGAGAGAAGGTACTCGGGCCAGAACACCTGGACACTGCTGCATCCTTAAACAACCTCGCTGAAAGTATAGAAAGCCAAGGCAGATACTCTGAAGCAGAACCAATCTATGAAAAGGCACTCAAGATAACAGAAAAGGAGCTGGGGTCAAAACATCCATCCACTGCTATATCCTTAAACAACCTCGCTCTCAATTTAAACAGACAAGCTCGGTATTCTGAAGCAGAAATACTCTATAAGAGAGCATTAGAGATAAAGGAAAAGGAACTTGGGTCAAAACACCCATCCACTGCTATATCCTTAAACAACCTCGCTCTCAGTTTAAGCGGACAAGCTCGGTATTCTGAAGCAGAAATACTCTATAAGAGGGCACTTGAAATATTTGAAAAGGTGTCAGGGCAAGAACATCCGAATACTGCTGCATCCTTAAACAACCTCGCTGGAAATTTAGAGGAACAAAACAAGTATTCAAAAGCAGAACCGCTGTATAAGAGGGCACTCAAGATAAGGGAAAAGGTGTTAGGTCCAGAACATCCAGATACTGTTGAATCATTACACAACCTTGCAGAAAATTTAGATGCCCAAGGAAAGTATTCAGAAGCGAAAGAAATTCGTGAAAGGTATCGATAAGTAAGGGAGTGTGTGATGAAAGAATGGAGATCAATGACATTTATCTCATTTCATATAATTTTAATTTACACTCTCTTTAGGCAAAACGATAACTGCTATACATTGTTCATTTAAA
>JAITWW010000131.1 GCA_031285085.1 Candidatus Methanofilum arcanum | reverse complement strand
GGTCGCTGATGAAGTTTTGATGCGGGCCGTGAAGGGAATTACTGAGCTTATTACGGTTCCTGGCATGGTCAATCTTGATTTTGCAGATGTTCGTGCCATTATGCAGCGAGGAGGCGTTGCTATGATTGGTATGGGTGAGAGTGAAGGTCCGAGTAGGGTGGAGGATGCCGTGTCACGAGCAATTCGTTCTCCTCTCATTGACGTTGATATTAGTGGTGCAACAGCAGCGCTTGTGAATGTTACGGGAGGGCCTGATATGACGCTTGCTGAGGCCGGAGAAGCTGCAAAACTGGTTCATCAGATGATCTCATCTGATGCACGTATTATCTGGGGCGTGCAGGTTCACCCTGAGATGCAAGGATTTGTTCGTGTACTTTTGATTCTGACTGGTGTCAGGTCGCCACAAATATATGGCAGAAGTGAAAGAAAACAATCAGAAGTTCAAAACCATTTTGAAATTGATTTTCTGAAATAATACACACACGTGGTGTAACATATATGGATAGGAATAGACCAAATGGCGAAGCGTTCTCTGCAGTATTTAAAGTGGCTGATGAGGCTGTTGATGAAGTTTTGATGCGTCTCACAAAGGAAATTTTTGAACCTACTACAGTTCCTGATCTGACTACCGTGGGCAGCCTTGATATGGAGGATGTTCGTGCCATTGCAGAGCGAGGTGGCGTTGCCATGATTGGCATGGGCGAAGGTGAAGGCCCTAGTAGGATGGAAGATGCCGCCTCGCGAGCAATGCGTTCTCCTCTCAATGACGGTGACATTAGGAGTGCAACAGCAGCGCTTGTGAATATTTCTGCAGGACCTGGTACGACGCTTGCTGATGTCGAAAATGCCTTAAAACAGGTTACCCAGATGATCTCACCTGATGCACATATTATCTGGGGCGTGCAGATTCATCCTGAGATGGAAGGGTTTGTTCGTGTGCTTGTAATTTTGACTGGTATCATCGCTACAAATATATGACAGAAGTGAAAAACATTTCTCAGAAGTTCAGAACCTTTTTGAAATTGATTTTCTGAAATAATACTCACTTGTGGTGCAACATATATGGATATTAACAAACCAAATATTGAAATTCCTAAGTTTAATCTGAATGAAGAGCTGTTTCGGAAATATTTCCGTATTCTCAAACTTGCGCGAACTCCAACTCGAGAGGAATTTAGCAAAATTACACTGGTTGCAGCTATTGGTGTCGTTATTATTGGTATTATCGGGTTTATTATCTACGAATTCTTCTTGCTTTTACTGTAAGCGATCTCAATGGATGAAATAAAAACATCGATTTACGCGATAAAAACGACAAATCGGCAAGAACGAGCAGTTGCGGATAATATTTATGCCGCAGTGAAGGATGATATCGATGATATCGCTATAACAGCTGTAATTGTACCCGATGAGCTCAAAGGCTATATCCTTGTTGAGACATATGAACCCCTCGCACGTGTTGAAGAGTTAATGGAGCGTGTTCCCAGTGCGCGCACGGTGCTAAAAGGTGGTATGTCACTTGAAGAGGTTGGACATTATCTGACGCCAAAGCCAACTGTCACTGGTATTGATGAAGGTACTATTGTTGAGTTGATATCAGGTCCATTTAAAGGTGAAAAGGCTATTGTGAAGCGTGTAGATTCAACAAAAGAAGAGATTACTATTGAATTGTACGAGAGTGTGCTTCCAATTCCGATCACGGTCCGTGGGGATAATGTACGCATTATTGATCATGGTGACGAACAGCACTAAGATATCCACCATATAATATCTGTTATTTTTATTCAAACATCCAATGATAATGCTGTGATACCTGATGTGTTGCAGCCATGTACCTTTCTATTTTTAATTTTTATTATTATGGGTTCTTTACCATATCATAATCTCTCCTTATGGGAGAGATAGATGATAGCTTTTTATGATGAGTGTGATAACCTTAGTAAACCCAGATGGTATTCTTAGTTTGAACTCATATGTATTTCATGTGTCAGTTCTTTGCTTTGAAATGTCCACAAAGGGTGAGTGACAATGGCAGAAGTGGTCGAGGTACTAGTATCCGGCGGCAAAGCCACAGCAGGACCTCCTTTGGGTCCAGCACTTGGTCCACTTGGAATCAATGTGAAAGGAGTTGTCGATGAGATCAATAAACAGACTGCATCCTTTAATGGAATGCAGGTTCCTGTGATAATCGAGGTCGATGACAAGAAAAATTTCACAATATCTGTTGGTATTCCACCAACAACAGCTCTTATCATGAAAGAAGCTGGGATTGAGAAAGGTTCCGGAGAGCCAAATGTGCAAATTGTGGGCGATGTTTCGCTGGAAGCCGTCGTTGGTATTGCCAAGATGAAGTTCGAAAAAATGCTTTCATATGACATGAAAAATGCTGTGAAAGAAGTTGTTGGAACATGTGTCAGCTTGGGAGTTACCATCAATGGTACGAAGCCAAAAGATTTCCTAAAAGAGATCGATACAGGCATGCATGATGCAGTCATGAACGCATAACGTAATTTGATTAACCATAGAAGATCGTAACATCGGTCGTCGCACTATGGAGGGGAATAATGGTTGAAAGAAGCGTCATGATAGACGCGATCCAAACGGCAAAGGAGAAAGCGCCTGAACGTAAATTCACTGAAAGTGTCGATATTTCCATTAATTTAAAAAATATCGATATGGCGCAGCCTAAAAACCGTATTGATCAGACAATTCTTCTTCCGCATGGAAATGGCAGTCCTGCAAAGATTGCTGTCCTTGGGTCTGGTGACATCGTAACTCAAGGAAAAAGTGCGGGAGTAGACATTATCATTGGTCCTGACGAGATTGAGCGACTTGGGGGTGAACCACGTGAAGCACGAAGAGTTGCAAATGAGTACAACTTCTTCCTTGCTGAGACTGGTGTTATGCCCCTTGTTGGTCGCTGGCTTGGCCCAAGGCTTGGTCCACGTGGACGTATGCCACAGCCAATCACGACAGAGGTTGATATCAGACCAATGATAGAACGACTACGAAAGTCAGTTCGCGTGCGCACAAAAGATAAGAAGACCTTCTCCGTGAAAATCGGAACCACCGAGATGTCAGATGGGGAACTTTCTGACAACATGGACGCAATCTTGAGTCGTGTTGAAACATCCTTGGAACAGGGAGCGTTTCAGATCAAGTCCGTTTATGTAAAAACAACGATGGGACCAGCTATTAGGGTGATCTAGATGGGTCTGTTTACTACGCATCTACCAAAATGGAAGCAAGACGAGGTTGCTGAGATTCGGCGCCTTGCCAATGAGTATAAGCTTGTTGGTCTTGTGAATATGTATGGTATTCCTGCACGGCAGGTTCAGGATATCAGACGTAATCTTCGAGGTCAGGCTGAGTTGAGGATGACGAGAAACACGCTTATTGCGAATGCTCTGCGCGAAGAGGGTTCTTCAGATATTTTACAGTATCTGAGTGGGCACTCGGCACTGATCTTTACGAATGATAATCCATTTAAGCTGTACGGCACACTGGAGAAGACAAAAACAAAGATGGCCGCCCGCCCTGGTGAGAAAGCACCAGAAGATATTGTTATTTCAAAGGGTCCAACGAGTTTTAAGCCAGGTCCAATTGTTGCTGAGCTTCAGCAGGCTGGTATCCCAGCCGCTATCGAGTCAGGTAAGGTTACCATTCGCGAGACAAAGACTGTTGTAAAAGCTGGAGAGGAGATTAATAAAAAACTCGCAGATGCACTGGTAAAGCTTGATATCAAGCCAATGGACATTGGTCTCTTGCTTCAGGCTGCATTTTACGAGAATAGTATCTACGAACCTTCAGTACTTGCAATTGATGAGGAAGCATTCTACAATGATCTTGTATTAGCCGCCACTCATGCAGTGAATTTGTCTGTGAATGCAGTGTATCCAACGAAAGATACCGCAGAACTTATCATTACGAAAGCTGTGCGTGACGCACGCAATCTTGGTGTTGAGGCAGCGGTGTACTCTGCTGAACTCATAGATGGAATTATTGGAAAGGCACAGCGTGAAGCAAGTGCACTTTCGGTTGTAGTTGAATAACTGTCAAGAATTGTGAAATCTATACGTAATTTAGGTGAATATAATGGAATATATCTACGCAGCACTCCTGTTACACAAAGCTGGTAAGCCAGTTAATGAGAATGATGTAAAGGCAGTTCTCACTGCCGCTGGTATCGACGTGAATGAATCACGCATCAAGGCACTTGTTGCAGCCCTTGATGGTGTAAATATTGAAGAGGCAATCAGTAAGGCTGCTGTCGCACCTGTTGCTGCCGTTGCTGCCTCACCTGTCGCCGCTGCTGCTACACCTGTCGCAGAAGAGGCTCCAGCTGAAGAGGAGAGCAAGGAAGAAAACGAAGAGAGCGGAATGGCAGGGCTTGGAGCTCTGTTTGGTTAAGCCTCTTTTTTCATTTGTATTTCTTTTTTTTGTTGTTTTTTTCTGAGTCTCCCCACATATCTTGAATATTTTGTTGTAGTTTCTTTTTTTCAAAAGTTTCCAGCACCACAAAAAAATAAATCACATAAAAAAAGCGAATGTACGATATGTACTTACATAACCCTTAAGGATAATAGCACTTATTTAATAAGGTATGATTGTTGTTCATCGTGATATCTGTGCATATTGTGGGTGTTGTGTTTCGGTTTGCCCAAACGGGGCATTGGAACTCATTGACGCATATCTTGAGCCCGATGAAGAAACATGCACATCTTGTGCGATATGTTCACGTGCCTGTCCCCTTAGTGCCTTGGAGGTTCTATAATGAAGACAAGCTATGATGTTCTAGTGGTTGGTGGTGGTCCATCAGGCGCTATCGCTGCAAAAACTGCTGTTGAAGCAGGGCTTTCTACGCTTTTAGTTGAAAAGCGTCCGGCAATTGGTGCTCCAGTTCGATGTGCAGAAGGTGTTGGAAAAGAGTTACTCCACCAGTTCTTCCCAGACCCAGATCCAAAGTGGATAGCAGCAGAGATCGATAAAGCACATATTATTTCCCCAGATGGGCACCTCCTCACGCTCAGCCCCCAGCACGCAGGCGCTGAAGTCGGATACTGCCTCGATAGAAAAATATTTGATCGCGAACTTGTCTGGCAAGCATCGAACGCAGGTGCTGATGTCATGGTAAAAACACGTGCATGTGCTCCTATTATGAAGGATGGAGCTGTATGTGGTGCAAAACTAGAACAAAACGGAACTGTTACAAATGTATCAGCTCGCATAACCATTGCTGCTGATGGTGTCGAGTCAAAGTTTTCACGCTGGTGTGGCATTGATACAACCGTTCCTCTGCGTGAGATCGAGACCGGAGCTCAATACCTCATGACAAATCTCAACATTGATAACCATGCAACTGAATTTTATGTTGGAAACAAGGTAGCTCCTGGAGGATATGTCTGGGTATTCCCAAAAGGGAACGGTGCTGCAAATGTAGGTATTGGCGTTGCAGGTGACAAAACCTCTCCTGGTGCACATGCTATTCATTACTTAAACAAGTTTATCAACCAAAAATTTCCAGATGGAAAGAAAATCGAGCTTGTAGCAGGTGGCGTTTCAATTTGTCAGCCACTGGACTGCACGGTTGCAGATGGCCTGCTTATTGCTGGAGATGCAGCTCGCGTCTCAGATCCATTAACGGGTGGTGGGATCTATAATGGGATGTACACAGGAAAGCTTGCAGCTGAGGTTGCAACAAAGGCCATCGCAGCAGATGATGTCAGCAAGGCAGGACTCATGCCATATGATGAGCAGTGGCGAGTATCATATATGGGAAAAGCTATTGCTCGTAACTATATCATTAAAGAGATGTTCATTTCCATGACTGACGATGAGCTGGACTCAGTTGTTCATTCTGCATCGGAGATTGTCATGGAAGAATTTAATACTCTTCAACTTATGAAGAGCCTGATAAAGTCAAATCCAGCCCTTGCCCTTAAATTCGGAAAGACTGCGGTTAAAAATCTCATAGATGCCATATAATACGTAGTAATGCGCCATATTTCTCTTCCTTTTTTTTCTCCAAAATCATGGCTTGTGTCACGGCATGAAATTCTCCTTTTTTTCAAAAATGGATATTTCTTAAGTGACATTGTAAAAACAAATTCTCGTTCTTTGAATGACTACATTTTAGCATCTAATTGACGGTTTATTTGAGGAGATAGAGTTGATGATGAAAATAGGCAACTATTTCGCTATCAAATCGTGATTCTCAAATTGTGATTTTGCAGTTATTAAAATTTTTAAAATAGTTTGTTATACGTATTAAATTTTTTAAAATGTTAAGATTGTATGCGAAAATGGCCAATTTTATCAAACTATTAACAACATTTGGTATATTTTTGTGATAAAACGGCTTTTAATAGGGGACGTGCAAAACCACGAATCAAAGGATAATAAGGTACTTTTTTATGAAAAGAAGTTCAAAATATCTATAAAATATGTACCTCAAAAACGGCCCATTATGAGGTACCTCATACTGCATTCTTATGCGGTGGGGGATTATGCAATGCGGTTTGCATCAAGAATTGGATATGTTCGTGTCTCAACCTATGAGCAAAATGTGAAGAATCAAACGATGCTTCTCCGAAAGGAAGGCATTCCTAATGATTTGATCTTTGTTGATTATGGCGTAAGTGGATCCACCCCCGCAAAACATCGCCCCGGGTTTAGAAATTTGATGAGGTACATTGTGCAGCGTGACGGTGGGGTGACACACCTCTATGTTGTTGAGCTGTCACGCCTTGGAAGAAATACTCTTGAGACCGTTACTCTCATTGAAGAGCTTGAGAAAAGTGGCATTGCTGTCTGGTCTCTCTCTCCAAATGAGGCTTTTACAAGAAACGATGATCAAGCTGTTCGCCAACTTCTGCTTATGATTATGTCATGGGTTGCTGAGAGGGAACGGGCACATCTTGTCGAACGTACAAGAATTGGGCTCAAACGTGCGCGTGACGAAGGGAAAGCCCTTGGCCGTCCACGCCGTATTCTCGATTGGGCAATTATTGAAGAACTGCGTAATGATGGCCTGTCATGGAGAGAGATTGCTGATGCTATGAAACTCAGTAATGCACAACTTTATCGTCGACGGGCAGCAGCAGGGCTGATTGACAATTAAAAAGAGAAAAAAAGAATCTATTCGGACCGAGAAGAATTGCCACTGAATATATTTCAATCTATTATAAGTCAATCTGTTTTCTTATTCTTCGCATCCTCGATAAAAAAAGATGTGCTTTTTCTGCTGTCTACACTCATGCTTTTTCATGATGCATCTGCTTTTCACGCTTCTTCTTCTTTCCACCCTGGAATAAGATAATAAAAATGACAGTTCCAGCAAGGCAAAACATCCCCATCACCGAGTACATCTGTGCAACGCCGATCACATCAAGCAACGCTCCAGCAAGTAATGGGCCAACAATATCCCCACATCCTCGCAGAGTACTATATACTCCCATTGTTGTTCCCATGCCAAACTCATGCCCAACATCAACAAGATAGACATTCATGGCTGGGGTGGTAAAAAAGAGACCAAGAGCGATGCAGATGCAGATGCCAAGAACAAAGAGAAAACTGGAACTGAATGGAAGGAGTAAGAATCCCACTCCAAAGAGAGTTCCTCCACCAATAATGAGATAGACACGATGAGCTCCATTTGCAATTCTTCCAAACACACTCTGTAATATTCCACTGAGAATAATAGCAAGACTTATTGCAATGCCTGACTCTGCTGCTCCAAGTGAGATTGAGACCATAAAAAGTGGCAAAAAGTTCAAAAGTGAAATAAATGCAATCTCTATGATAAATGAAAACACACATACAGATAAAATTCTGTAATCTGCAAGCAGGGTTCTGTACTCTCGCAGTATGGGTTTTTTCTCTTCTACTGCTTGGCTCTGATATGGCACACCTGGTGATGACATTGGCGGGAGCAGGGCTATAATAATGAAACAGGCAAGAGCTGAAAAGCCAGTTAATGCATAAAATGCTTCATTAAACCCATATTGTGCATAGATAATGCCACCAAGGAGCGGTCCTGCTCCAAACCCAAGCATGGTCACCCCTTGAAACATCCCCATGAACTGCCCTTCTTCACCAGGTGCTGCGAGTTCTCCAAGATAGGCCATCGCAACAGGAGCAACCATTGCAGATGAGAGACCATGCAAGAGCCGAAGGAACACGAGTCCTTCAACAGATACCACAAAGATGTATCCAAGGGAGATGGCTGCATATGCTCCAAGTCCAACCGCTAGAATTTTCTTTTTTTCGACCCTATCTGATAGGTTTCCAAAATAAGGCATAGCAACTGTTCGAGATAGGGAAAATGCCGCAAATACTGCCCCTATCCAAAAACCCGCTGCCCCGAGATCACCTGCAAACACTGACAAGAATGGTACAACGATACCAATGCCGATAAGAGAGGTAAAGACGGCAAGAGATAGTACATAGAGTGCCCGTTTTCTTGCTTGTGGTGTGTTTAGTGCCTCGTTTTTATACTGCATTCTATCTCCTGCGTTGTATTGGTTTTTTTGGAGGTATTTTCATCTTTTCTTCTTTTGGTGCAAGGAAGAACGGCATGAGCATGATTATTGCAACAATCACCAAAAATTGAGCAAATAACCAGAGTAGCTTGCCTTGTTGTTCATCAGAGAAACGAACACTCATAGAACGCACATTGTTCCACATGGCAATTGTTGAGTTGTTTGGCATGATCTCAAGTGATGAGCTCATGGGTTGCATTGTTGCAAGCATTCTGTTTGAGAGATCTGCACCAGGAGGAAATATCACGGTTATATCTACTGGATCAATAAATGAAAGGGAGATTCCATTTGCTATTACTGGTGCATCATATGATATCGAGTAGTTTCCGAGTGGAAACTGATACTGTCCTCGTTTTTCTGTATAGGTAACAACCGCTGCCCAGTCATCAGATGATGTAATCGTTACATTTGCCACCTCTGCTGCAACTGTCTCTCCTAAAAATCCTGGTTCTGTAATGGCGTACCTCTCAATCTCATTTCCTATCACCGTTGCGAGATATCTTGTTCGATCATCGGTAATGATGAGGGTCACATTGGTATGTTCTGCTGACACAAGAGGTGTCACCATGAATATACAGAGCAGGACGCCAAGTACTGCAATTATAGATCGAGTGCGTGGAGCAGTGAGGCTAGTGTTGCTTCGCATGATATTGGAGCTGCACATTGATTGATAATTGTTTCAGGGTCTTTGAGTAAGTGGCCGGTTACCACACATGCCACCCGTTCATCTGGCTGCACAATGCCTGTCTGAACTAGTTTTTTCAGACCTGCAACCGATGCCGCTGATGCTGGTTCGACACCAATTCCTTCTTTTTGCGCCAGATCGCGTTGCATGGCAAGGATTTCTTCGTCTGTCACTGCGATTGCTGTTCCATTACTTTCTCGGATTGCAGTCAGTACTTTTTCAGCATTGACAGGAGCTCCAATACGAATGGCGGTTGCAATGGTTTCTGGATTTTCTTCTGGTATAACTTCTGGCAAATTTTTCTCAATTGCTTGCACAACTGGCTGTGATCCACTTGACTGGATGCCAGTCATCTTCGGCATGGTATCAATCATACCAAGTGCAGTCAGCTCGCCAAGTCCTTTATATATTGCTGAGATATTACCCGCGTTTCCAACCGGTAGTACGATCCGATCTGGTACATATCCGAGTTGGTCAATGATCTCAAATCCTATTGTTTTTTGTCCTTCGAGTCGGTAGGGGTTTACTGAGTTTAATAAGTAGATACCCTGTGCTTCACAGAGGTCACGTACCAGTTCAAGGGCTCGATCAAAGTTTCCTTGGATAGAGATGACTTTTGCACCATGCATGAGGGCCTGAGCAACTTTTCCAAGTGCTACTTTTCCAGCAGGGAGTAAGACAATGGATGGAACTCCTGCTTTTGCACCATATACCGCAAGTGATGCAGAGGTATTGCCGGTGCTTGCACAAGCAACAGATTTCATGCCGAGTTCAAGTGCCATTGAGACACCAACGGTCATTCCTCTGTCTTTGAATGAGCCTGATGGATTCATTCCCTCATGTTTTGCGTACAGATAGTTCATGCCAAGTTCAGCACCGATACGCTTTAGGTGATAGAGTGGGGTTCCTCCCTCTTGGAGCGTGACGGGGTTCCCTTTGACTGGCAGCAGTTCTTTATATTTCCATACGGAAAGCGGTCGTTCCTTCCATGATTCACATGCTACTTTTACGGTATCAAGATCATAACGCACCTCAAGCAGGTGTCCACATGATCTGCATGTGTAGATAATTTCATTGGAACCATATTTTTGTCCACAATGAATGCATGCCAGATGAAACATGAGGTACTATCTATTTTGCAGGGCTATATATCAGTGAGATATCTTCCTCGGAGTTGCACGGGAATGAGCTCTGATTGATGTATCAAGCTCTGACAAAATCATCACGAACATTCACGAACAATCATGGTAATAAACATAACGAATCTCGTTTCTGCAAACGAGAGATTGTTCTGATAGGAATAATGTCATAGAACGATGTTTCTTCGAGATGAAATGGGAATTGCGGTGAACATATTTTTTTGAGAGAAAGTAAACAGAATGTTCATCACTGTACTGCGCGCATATGACAAAAGAGAGATATGTTTATATAATATATGATAGCCGTTAGCTTCTACCCCCATATTTCGTACCCAATGGAAGAGTCATTTAAATATAATAAATTCAAAAAGTCATTTACCATATTTCAAATGGAGATTGTGTATGAATATAAAACGACAAAAAGACGCAGCGGTATCGCCAGTGGTGGGTGTCTTGCTCATGCTGGTGATTACCATTATCATCGCCGCCGTTGTCAGTGGATTTGCTGGCGGGTTGATAGAAAACAAGCCTAAGACGCCTCAGGCAAGCCTTAAAGTAGAGATTATCGTCAAAGATCTTGATGCGGGGCTCTATGAAATGTTTATCGAGCATCGGAGTGGAGATCCAGTTGATACAGCACGTACAGAGCTGATTACCTCCTGGACGCAGACAGTTGACAACTCAGGGCCTCTACCAGTTCCGAAAAGTCCACCAGAAATTCATTATGCAAGAACCGTTCCTCTGGTGC
>JAITWW010000065.1 GCA_031285085.1 Candidatus Methanofilum arcanum | reverse complement strand
TCATACCACTCATACTCCTAACCCTTTTGATGTTTATGAGTATTAGTACTATGCTCTATCCCAAATCTCATATGAATGTAGTATATGAACAAAAAAACAACTCAAAGTGTCTGTTAAGGGCATAGCTTTACCACAGATAGGGTAAACAGATTGATATTGAGCATGACTCAAAAAATCATACTTCAAGATGCACACAACATTATAAGAGGGATTTTCAGAAAAGAGAACTATGTAAGGTGACAATCAAGCTTATGTGTTTTCTTTTCTTACAGGACATCGAATTACGGTCTTTAACTTTTCAGGTGCAACCCTGCGTGGATCGGAAAGGTAGATCTCATGGTGTCGGCGTAGATCATCTACGTCTAGTACATACCCGTTTTCGATAGCATACTGTTCCAGTACAGCGATTGTTGCGGGTTCATTATCATATGGACCAATATGCATACTTTGGACACATAAACCTTCAGTAAACGTTTCAAGCCGTGCTCTGCCTGTGTCGAGATTCGGCTTTTTTTTGGCAAGTGAAGCTTGAGCGGCTTCAAACACCTCCACTGTCACGAAATCCGGCTGACGAATCAATGCAGTCCACATAAATCTGTCTTTATCGATTGCAAGTGAATCACCATCCACAAAACCGCCATCGATGCTCCAAAAACCCTCAAGCGGTGAAACAACATATTTCAGAACAGCCTTATTTCCCATCTTAATAGTGTAAGATAACCCATAAAGCACCTCAATCGCGGTGGCATACTCCTCGCTTGTGTTGGGATTACCTTTTCCGTCAACGGCGATGAAGGTCATCTTTGGCACATGAATGATGGATGGTGTAGTTTTTGGCTGATACAGCTCTTTAAAATCCTTTTTAAAATCAATCATATCTTATCTCCTGTGATAATTGGAAACATACTCAAAAGAAGAGGGGGGGGATTATATCACACAATGCAGACACGAGTTGTAGTAGGTGGGTGCTGATTGTGTTAATATGCCATTTGTACTTCACTATGTCGCATGGATCGAACCGGGGGCTGGTTTAATGATGCGGACTCTCTCGTGAGTGATGCAACAGGTGCATAACGCGACGATGAGAGGGCACTTTTGAGAGATGCTACTGAGATGGTATACTGTGTGCTATCAAACAATGTAAGGTTGATTGCTCGTTTGCTTGGGGAAAGACTGCATATACCAAAGGTACCACACAGATATGTATGCCAATTTCGCTTTATGTGAAAAACACGTGCTGAGAATGAACCACGAAGTGCAGATCGGATCTCATCACTTCGAATAGCATAGGTTGAACTGGGGAGATGAAGTTCAAGTACCTCGATCGGTACTCCATTCTCATCAAGTGCGGTTGTGCGTGATCTTCGTATATATCCAACAGTAGCAATGTTCGTGCCCATAGTGACAATCAAAAGTCTGATTATGAGCATATAAACGCTATATGAATAGGATGAAAGTAAACATGGTCAAAATGCAAGTTCTAGAAAATAACAAAATCGATTCTATTTCACAGATTAAGGTGCGATATGGAACTTTTTCAGATCTGCCATTACTTTCAAAAAAAGCATAAGAAAGGAAGAATATATTATCCATTTTTCCTTCTAAATAAAACTACAAAAAGTATAATTGCTGGAAAAACCTCCAAGGAACCGGCCCACATTAAAATAATAATACACCAGATGCTTATTATAGGCATATCTGGCGTAACATGGCTTAATGAGAGGCCAGATGTTGCAAACGCAGATGTAACATCAAAAATGATAGGAAGTACATCAGCATCAGGGTGCATGTGCATAAACAGAAAAGTAAAGACGCCAATAAGAAGAGTAGAGGAGACAATAACAATGGTACTTTTTGATATTTCAAGATTTGCTTCATTAGACCCAATTTTTTGGCCTTCAAAAAATAAAGGAACCACAGCGTGGGAGGGAGCAAATATCTGACGCACCCACCAATTTACTCCTGCAAACCAAAGAAGTACTCTTCGCAGTTTTATGCCCCCTGTCATACTCATGGCTGAACCACCAATAAACATGAGTAACATAATAAAGATCAGATTGACATCACTCCATCCCTCAAAGTTTGTGTTCCAAAACCCTGTTGTTGTTGCTGCTGAAACAGACATAAAGAGACTGTATCTAATAAGAGACCAGAAATGAAATGGATCTCCGTTGAGCAGCTCTGTGGTAAATCCGGGTATCATACCACATGCAATGATGAGGGTGCAGGAGAGAATAAAAAAGAACAAGAGAAAGATCTGCTTTTCTCGCACAAATGCTGCAATATCTCTCTGAAAAAAGAGAGTGAAAAAGAGGGGAAGGGGAAGTGCTGCAGCTATCATGATACATATGAGGGTTATCTCAAGGCTTGCATTGTTATAGTACATGATATTGTCAGGGTATGGGATGAATCCCCCTGTGCTAACTGATGAGAGCATGAGGTAGATGCTGTCAAGCAATGGAACATGATTTGCAAGGATCATACACCAGGCAATGACTGAGAATATGAGATAGTATGGAATGATTTTACGAATTACACTCTGAAGTGAGGTGATGATATGTTCCTTGTGGCGTTCATGCATGGATTGATGAAACAATGAGTATTGCACCCCTTTCATGAGAGAAATAAAGACAGAAAGCATAGCAAGCCCTCCAATCCATTGCGTATAAGCCCTCCAGAAGAAAAGAGAAGAGCTGAGATCGATCTGCTCGGTGAGCTGAAGAAAAGAAAAACTTGTGCGTGTCCATCCTGCCATCCCTTCAAATACACTCTGAGAGACAGTCATCTCTGTGCAGATATAATAGGGAATACCAAACACGATTCCAGAAGTGAGCCATGCAAGAGCGATGGAGGCAAGGGCACTGCTGAGTTTTGTATATTCACGGTACTGAGGAAGTTTATCAAGGATATGTCCTAGAACTCCAAAATAGAGTAAAATAAGCAGAAATGCAGATCCTCCTATCCAGTCATGAGTATAGAGAGACACACCAAGGGGAATGAGTATAAAAAACGAGATGATCTTATAGAGTCCACCCACATCTGAGAGGATTGTAATCATTTCTTGGCGCACCTAGTAGCTTCCCCTTTTGTAAAAGAGGTGGGTGTCAAGATGATATAATGCCACTGTTAGACAGTGCTCTAAAACTTTGGTATCCACCCATGTTCAAGCCTGTCGATTATGATGAAGGGGAGGAGAATCAGTCCAACATATACAGAGAGGCACCTCTTTGTAGCTGGGGGACAGATTATAAAACATGCGAGACACAAGCACCATTCCCTTCCCATCTCATAGAGGAGTATTATGGAGATAGAAGAACTGATTCGCAAGATGAGATGTTCGCATGCACCACCAACCTCATCTGATAGATTATATATTTTTGGAAGAAATCCAATGCTCTCATGTGCTGAACTCGTCTCCCTCTCTCAAAATGCAGAAAATTCGCAAGATAATCTTGAGTTTTTGACCCTGACCCCCTCCGGTGCTCTCATCAGAACCAAAGATCTCTACCCTGACATTACACGTTCTGGCACGCTTCTCAAATCTTGCACTCCACGCCTCATACTACAAAAACCCATCTCATATGACAAGATCGTACAGGCATGTGCCACAATTGTGCAAACTCAGTTCTTGGATGACAAGCCGCACTGGTGTGTAAGTGCATATGAAGAACGGGATCCTGAAGAGATAGATGAACATGGGAATGCTGATGAGGACTACTATGAGATGGTTGTATCAGGATTTCGCGAGGTGCTCAAATCAATGGGAGTTCGAAAGCATACCTATATTCCTGCTGAGCAGAACCAAGACCAGCTTCGCGTATATAACCCTGAACGCTCTTTCCATGCCATCATGCCGAAAAAGATGATGCAAAAAAAGATCTTAGAGGGAGGATTTGAGTGCGTTTTGTTTCACCACGGCAATGAGATCATATGGTGCACAACAGATGCAGTGCTTGATATCATTGAGCTTGAGGATCGCGATGTGAAGCGACCATTTTTCAGAGCAAAACTTGGAATGGGGGCAGCTCTTGCACGGGCAATGATACATATCTCACAAAGGAAGCCACCAGGAGGGATCTATGATCCATTCTGTGGTACCGGCATTATTCTTCAAGAAGCACTCCTGCTTGGATATACTCCACAGGGCTCTGATGTGGATGAGACATGCATAATCGGGACGATTGAAAACATCTCCTGGATATCACAACGCATGAAAGTCAAAAAACCTAAAAATATCGTCAAAAAAATAGATTTCACCCGTGCCAGTGATCATCTCCATGACATAGAGACGATCGTCACAGAACCATATCTTGGTCCTGCACTCACCAGATATCCAGACAAACGAGCAGCATCGAAAATAATCCGTGATCTCTCTGAGAGATATCAGAGATATATGGCTTCGATACGTGATGTCCTCAGTGATGATGGGGTTGCTGTCATTATTGTTCCTGGCATTCGTACTGCTGAAGAGATGCTCTACACCCTTGATCCAGATGATCTCTTCACGAGATATGGGTTTTCCATTATAAAACAAAAGATTCAAAACGTTGATGTGCCATTTGTGTTTTTGCATGCACCAAAGGAGCAGCGAGTTGAACGTTTGATCTATGTCATCTCACGAGTGTAAGGCAGATGAGCCATCCATTACGCATGCAAACGATAAGCGTTCTCTTCCTCACATCTGCTCTTCTGATGATGAGTTTTGGAACAGCAGAGCCCATGCCTTCATGGACAGTAGACTTTTTTCCAGACATTCCACAGGGTTATCCTCCTCTTTGTGTTGCATTTACGTTAGACGCACCAGCAGGAGATTTTGTCTGGGACTTTGGAGATAACATATCATCTACATCGCGTAACCCCACGCATTGCTATCGAAAACCAGGAATTTACACCATAAAGCTGACATACTTCATTGGAGAAGCAACAGATACCATCACAAAGAGGGAGCTTATTACCGTGCTTGACCCCGACGCACGTATTGACTTTTCAGTAACTCCGACTCAAGGAAAGGCACCACTTGAGGTTGCATTCTCTCTCATTGGAAATCCAACTACCTATACATGGCATTTTGGAGATGGAGTCATAAGCAGTCAGCGAAGAACAACACACATATATGAGTATGGAGGTATTTACTCACCAAAACTTGTATACTGTTTTGATGGAAGATGCAGCGAAGTTGTGCATCACGCAGAGATACTTGTAAAAGATCCTGATTATGTTGATTTTCAAGTTCAGACTCCAGCAGGAATTGCACCCATATGCACTCAATTTGTTCCGATTGGAGATATTGAGGTTCTTTCATGGGATGTAGGAGATGATAAAATCTATTTTACGAAAAAACCTAGACACTGCTACAAAAATCCTGGAACATATACCGCGACAATGACATATGTCGTCAATGGTGTTACACGATCTCTTACAAAGGAGCATTGTGTTGAGGTCTGGCCATCTGCACCACCAACGATTACGGCAAGAACTCGTGAAGGTCTTGCACCCCTTTGTGTGCAGTTTGAGGCATCTGGTAACCCAACTAATCCAACAAATGTTCTCTGGAATTTTGCAGCAGATAAAGCAAGTACCGACAGAAAAACGATCGCTGGATATGGGAAGCCTGGGAGATATGATGTAATATTATCATACTGTTATGGGGATCTATGCAGAGAGATTACTGAGTATGCCTATATCACCGTTCATGAGCCAACCATTCATGCAGCAGAAGCAGGGCCTCTTGGAGATATCCGAACATATCGTTTTTTTGTTGAAGATGGAGATGGAATCTCCTATTCTTGGGATTTTGGAGATGGAAATTTCTCAAATGATATCTCTCCTGTTCATACATTTCTAGGACCTGGGGTTTATCGTGTTACGGTCCATATTATTTCTTCTTGTTACACGGTGAGTATTGTTTCAAAAGATATCGAGATATCTGGGCCGGGAACTCCTGATTTTTCTGCAACACCGATAGCAGGCTGTGCTCCACATGGGGTTCAGTTTAGTGAGCAAAGCACTCTGATTCCAAAAAAACGTATGTGGGAGTTTGGAGACGGTACCACAAGTGAACTTAGAAATCCATTCCATGTCTATGATCGTCCTGGAAGCTATTCAGTGAGTGTGATCTATGAGTTTGATGATCCCCTATTTACAGGAGAACAGAAGGTTACAAAAAAAGAACTCATCACGGTGTATGCTGTGCCACAGGCTGTACTTGAGGTGATTCCAGTGACTGGACAAGTTCCCCTTTCAGTTCAGTTTATGGATCGTTCAATGGGACCAGCAATGAGGCATTCTTTTGATTTTGGGGATGGTCAGATCTCATTTGAAAAAAATCCCATACATCAGTATGTACGATCGGGTACATATACGGCGACACTTCAAGTCTGTGGTGAGGGAGGATGCTGCACAGAAAAGAAGGCTGATATCTATGTAGAGGGATGAACTCCTCTCCCGATGCTGTGCAGTTCCCAGTCAATTCTTGGTCCATACACGCTCACGTATCAGGACATAACAACAGTAATCGATCACAGAATACCAACGCAACAATTTTCGTCATGACAAGATCTCAACCTCCAAAACACTATGACGACATAGGTCGTGAAGAAGTTCAATTATCACTCATAAATTGCCTATTTTGAAAACTGCCAACTGAGAGTATTATTTCACAGATCTTGGATCAGAACTGTCAAAAACAATGAAAAAAAGAAAGTATATATTTTTGCTTATTTACTGGTTCTTTTTGAAGTTTAGGCGTTTAGTTTTTCTTCAATCAGTGCTTTGAGGTCAGTTGCAGGTGCAAAGTCTTCAATAGCAAGTGCAGATTCAGCTGCAGCTAATGCTTCCTCGTACTGCTGAAGATGGAAGAGAGCCAATGCTTTACTGGTCCAGACATCAGATAGGTTATCGTTCAGATCAAGTACACTCTCAAATGCATCAAGAGCATTTTCATATTCTTCCAGTTGCATATATGCCAGACCGATATTATTGTATCCGAGTGGGGATGGAGAGATTGATACTGCTTCTTGATATGATGCAATGGCTTCCTGATGTTCTCCAAGGTTATTTAGGACATTTCCTCTGTTAAACCAGTAATCAGGAATATCACTTTCAAGGGAGACGGCCTCATCAAATACAGCAAGAGCTTCATCAAACTTCTTAATGTCATTGAGTGCAACACCATAATCATTTAACAACGCTGCATCTGGCTCTTCGATCAAGAGAAGTGCTCTTCCAAATGCCTCTACTGCACCTGGTTCATCCCCTTCATACCATAAGCTTCGTGCAAAGTAACTCCATGCTTCTCCATTTTGAGGATCTAAACGAACTGCATCTGCAAAGGCTGGTGCTGCGTCCATGTAATTCTCAAACTGGAAGAGGATAATACCAAGATTCTCCCATGCCATTGAGTTATCTGGATCATAGATAAGTGATTCAGTAAATGCTTCAAATGCACCTTCATTGTCACCAAGATCAGCAAGAGCGTTTCCAAGATAGAAATATGCAGCACCATTCTCTGGATCTGCCTGAATCGCTTTATTCAATGCAGAAATAGCCTCTGAGTAGTTCTCTTCATCGAGATATGCTCTTCCAAGCTGCAGGAACGTCTTTGACTGTTCATCACTTCTCTCTGCTGCTTCTTGAAGTATCGATATTGCAGAGCCTATTTCTCCAGAAGCAGATTGAATAACACCAATATTATACAATGAAGTTGTAATGAACCCCTCTTCAAGGCTATCCAGGGGCTCCATCTCTGTTACTTTCTGGAATGCCTCAAGTGCAAGATCATTGTTTCCAAGATTAAGATTGCTTACTCCAGTGTAAAACTGTGCAACCAGGCTTGCAGGATCTGCCTTGCTCAGTGATTCAAGTGCCTTATCATCCTCTCCACGTATAGAGAAGAGAACACCCTTTGATTGGTGTACGAGTGGATTTTGTGGATTAATTAATAATGCTTCATCAAAACACTCTAAAGCCTCATCTATGTTTCCAAGGGATTCAGCCATCATACCAAGGAAGTACCAGGCTGCATCATTGAGAGGATTTATATCAAGAGCTCTTTGAAATGCATCATATGCCCTCTCCTTATCGTCAATAAGGATATATGCTGTCCCAAGATAGAACCATGAATCTCCATTTTCAGGATCCAGCTCTACTGCTTTTTCAAGGAGGGGAAGTCCATTTGTAGTATCAGCAAGATAGTCAATGAAAATATATCCCATATTATAATATGCAACCGGATCATCTGGATACTGCAGCATTGCTGCTTGATATGCAAGTACTGCAGCAGACAGATCTCCGCCTGCAAATGACATTCCAGCAAGATCATTCAGATCTGTTGCTGACATCCCTGCATACACATCATCAACAACTAAGCCGCTTTGTTTATCTTCAACTGCATTTTCGTAATCATCATCAGCAGCATCTACTGCTGCCATGACAGGCATACAGCAAACCGCCAATATCAGTGCTAAAACAACTGATAATTTTGTGACGTTCATATATACATGTCAGTTGATAGATATGATATACTTTGTGAGATCATGACACAGCGCCATATAAATAACGTGAAGGAAAGAAAAGAAGCGCCATATAAATAACCTCGCCGCACCGTAAAAGATAGATTAAAAAAAGATGGAAATACCTCATACAGAGAAATGTAGAGGGTTATGGGCCTAATGCGACTCGAACGCATGACCTCCCGGTTATGAGCCGGGCGCTCTGACCAACTAAGCTATAGGCCCAAAAAAAGAGTCACGCCGCCAACAGGACTCGAACCTGTGACATACTGGTTAACAGCCAGTCACTCTACCAACTGAGTTATGGCGGCAATTTCTTCTATAAGGTTATAATTTCTCACAGATAAAGGTTTTCAAGAACGATGGAATCTGCACCCAGGTCCTGTGATCATGCTCCTTCCTCCTCCAAGCTTTTGAATAAAAATTTGAGTAGGAATTCGTTCTTTCAGTGCACGAACATGTGAGATAATACCTATTGTTTTTCCTTCATGCGGGAGATTGCTTAATGCATCAAGCGCAATCTCTAATGCCTGCTCATCAAGTGTTCCAAACCCTTCATCCAAAAAAAGTGAATCAATGCATATTCTCTCTCCAGCCATACCAGAAAGCCCAAGTGCCAACGCAAGACTTACAATAAATCTCTCTCCTCCTGAAAGATTCTTAACAGAACGAATCTCACCAGCATGATAGAGATCCCGAACCTGAAATGTAAGCCTTTCTCCTCCTGCAAGTTGATATCTATCAGTAAGACGCTGTAAGTGGATATTTGCATACGCTATCAACACGTCAAATATCAAGCTTTGTGCAAAATCACGATAGATCTTCCCATCACTTGATCCAATAAGTGTGTCAAGCTCAAGCCATGGTAAGGCCTCACGGCAAAGCAACTCATACTCAGATTGCAACTGCTGCACCTTTGAGCGTGCTTTTTCATCAGCCTCCAGCCTCTCTTTTACCCTGCCAATCTCCTCAATAAGGCTTCTAATCTGCTCATTACAGCTCTGATATGCAGAGCTTCGTTTCTCTTCATCTGCCTCTGAGAGAAGCTTATGATTGATCTTGTTCCATTCTTTTTCGAGATGGCGCTGCTGACCAGAAAGTTGATGGATCCACCCTGACAACCTTTGCTCCTTCTCTAAAAGCGTATTAATAGTCTCAAGTGGGAGAAAAGCCCTCATAAATGCTTCTTCTGTCTCAAATCCACGAATAACACATGCGAGAGCAAAGTCTTGCTCATGCGCATCTTTCTCTTTTTCTTCTTGCAAGAGTGCAGTTTCTGCATCACGTATCTGTTTTTCAAGTGACTGAATCTCGGTCTCAAGAGTAGTACATCTGGTATGTGCAGTGCGCATTTCAGATTCTGCAGATTTCAGTCGTGCATCTACCGCTTTTTGCTCAGCACCTGGAACTTTATCTCCAAATAACTCAGTACGGGAAGATACAAATTCTAAACATCTCTCCTCTAGATCACGCAGTTTTTCATCAACTCGTTTGAAAGCATCTTGCATATGCCAAAACTTCGTTGCAGTAACCTCCTTATGATGTAAAAGAGAGATCAATTCAGCTTGTTTTAGATTTTGTATTCCATCTCTCTCTTGATATATCTGAGATCTCTTTGATAGCTCATGTACAATCCTGTCAAGTTCATCTTGTGTCTCTGGAAGTGTACGATACCCATAGTTTTGGATCTCAGGTATGAGATCTTTCTCATTTTTGAAGAGTTCCTCATATACACGCCTCAGATGCTCATCACACTGCTGAACACCCTGCGTGCATGCCATTGCTTCTTGAGTACTTTTCTGCAGTCTCACCTCCTCTTCCTGAAACCTCTTCTGCACTGCATCAAGCTCAATTTGTGCGTTTTTCTCTGCAGAAGCTTGTTTTGTGCAGTTTGAAAACTCTTCTTTTCGAAGCGTCAGAACTGCAATACTTGCAGTATGGAGTTTTTGAAGTGCATCAACGCAGGTAGAAACTGTACGAATATGCTCTGCATCTGGCACTGACTGAGGCTTTACCAGCTCACATGCATCTTGGACTTGGATTCTATCATACAGTGATGCAGCAGTTTCATAGAGGAGTTGATGCTCATCTCTTCGCATCTCATATTTTGCACATATCTGATCCCGCACTGTTCGCTGTACCTGTTCTTCTTTTCGAAGATTTTCTTCCTTTTTTTCTCCATCTGTGAGCTCTTTTTTTGCCTGCATCAGTTCTTCATCAGCAACAAACTGCGATGCATAAGGATGCTCAACTGAACCACAAAGTGGACACGGAGTTCCAGAAGTAAGAGCGCTTCGTTCTGCAGAAAATCTATGGAGACGTATAAGTTCATCATATCTCTGCTTGGAGGCTTTTCCTTCTTTTTTTCCATCTTCAAAACGTGCTACAATCTCAGAGAGCTTTTGATCTTCAATAAGATATTCTGCATAATATGCTGCCCATTCACTGATACAGGATTTATATGCAGTAACACGATCAATACACTCCTCGATATCTTTTTTGTGACTTTGTGCAGCTTCAAGATCTATCTGGAGCGTTTCAAGATCACGCCCATTCATAGCCAGCTCATATGCTACTTTACATGCATCTCGCATCTGCACGGATCTCTCAAGATCCCGCTGTAGTCTCTGTACTTCCTCTCTTATTTTTAACTCATGATTTTTTGCTTTTTGTTCAAGTTCTCTGTGTTTTTTGCTTTTTTCTGTATATTGAATCTGTTCATTAACGAGCTTTTTTCGCTGCTCTACTTGAGATCGTATACCTGACAAGGAGGAGGACAAAGATTCATCACATTTGTAATCAAGGAGCCATTTCTCTTGTTTTTGTATCTCATCTTCTATCTGCTCCTGCTTCTGTGAAGTACGCTTCTGCTCCTCTGTGTTTTGTTGAATATCTGATTTTTTCTCCAACTTCTCTTTTTCAAGCTCTACAATATCTACTTTCATGCCAAAGATGCGAGTATCTAATGCATGGACCTTCAAAAGAACTTCTTCAAGTTCTTCTTTCTCTTTCACTGTTTTGTGATATCTCTGCTCTGCACCCTCTACCTCCGATCTTGCTTTATCCCTATCCAGGATGGCACTGCTTTTCTGCTTTATATACGCTAAAATATCTTCATTTCTTTTTGTGACCTGTTTTCTTATCTCCTTAACTCCGCTGTATTGTGTTTCGATCTCTTTGGCTTTTTGTGCAGCTCGAAGAATCTCCAGTTCTGGCAAAAATTCTTCCTTTTCTCTCTCTACTTTTTCTCTTTGTACATCCAGCTCATGAAATGAAACCTTGAGCTTCTTTACTGTCTCATACACTTCCTGCTGTTTTTCAATCTCTTTCTTTCTGATATTCTCTTCATTGAGTTGTTGCTGAAGATTATCTCGATATGCTGTCTGCTGCCCTATCTCTTCCTCGGTAAGGAGTGAAATATTTTTTTCCTGCTCCTTTTCTCGTATTTTTTCATTCCACTCCTTTGCACTTTCATGTGCAGCAATAGATATATCTGTGTAGATCTCAACCCCTGTAATTTTTTCCAGCATTTTTGCCCGATTATCTTCTGTTGTCTCCAAAAACTCTGAAAACTTCCCTTGTGCAAGCAAAACAGAACGGGTAAACTGATCAATACCTGAAAGTCCAGTAATCGTGCTGATAAGAGTTGCAATCTCTGTTTTTTTATTTGAAAGAAGTTTTCCATCCTTTGTTCCATCTACAAGATACAGACTCTGTTTTGCATCTTGCAATGAACCATCTACTTTTCTGCGGGATTTTTTTTGCTCCCAGTATGCAAGATACTCTCCCTCACTTGTTGAAAAACGAACAGATGAAAAACATTCCTCTGCTCCAACAGAGATGATCTCATTCTCTGTTCCTGTTACTTTTTCAAGGCGTGGTGTCTTTCCATAGAGAGCAAGACAGATGGCATCCAAAAGTGTTGTCTTTCCAGATCCAGTTGATCCAACAATTGCGAAGATTCCCTGCTCACGATACTCAGGGTGGGTAAAATCGATCTCCCAGGTGCCATACAGTGAGTTCAGGTTTGAAAAAGTAATAGATAAAATTCTCATGTATAACCCCCCTTTCCTTTCATTTTGGTATGTATGGAAGTCCCTGCTCGGAGGTCACGTTCATGCACAGCAGTACATAGTTGGCGGTAAACATCAGCAAGTGCTCCTCTGTTCTCGTATTTGACTCCTTTTTTTTCTAATATAGCAGAAAAAACATACTCTTCATTGAGAGATTCAAGCCTGTTCTGAATACAAAACAATGTGCTCTCATCTCCCTCATCATCTCCCTCATAAAGAGTACGAGCAATAGAATCATTGCCAATGTACATATTTTCATCTACAACTCGAATGACTGATACCTTTGAGCCATCAACCCAATCACGAACCTCCTTTGAAAGACGTGGCTGTAATGTACTTCCTGTATAGATAACCTCTGCAAGCGTTTTTTGAGAGCTTGTTTTATGGAAAAAGATCTGGCTCTTGATCTGATCAATATCTCCAGTAATTCTCACAATATCTACCGTTCTTGGAACCTCAACAGCTTCAACATGAAGCATCGCCTCAGTGACAGTAACATCTAATATATACTGACGGTTCATTGCTTCTGAAAATCCCATGGGAATTGGGGTTCCACAGTACTGTTTTGTGTTATCTCCAGAAACAACCTGATGCCTATGAAGATGGCCAAGTGCAAGATAATCAAATGGAGGAAACTGTTCAGCTCCAATGTGGCAGATGTCACCAAGATAGAGAGATCGCACACCCTCTCCAGCCACTCCTCCCATGGTAAACAAATGCCCAATGCCAATAATGGGAAGAGAATGAGAGTGCTGTTGACGAAGCAGAGTAGCATGTGCGTAAATTTCCTGGTAATGAGAATATAACTGGTGTTTTATTCTCTCCTCTCGCACTTTTCCCTCTTCACATGGGTTTAGGGCTGCAAGATCTCGCTCACGAAGATAAGGAACTGCGCAAATAAGACCACAAAGTTCACCGTCTCTTGAACCACGCCGGTAAATAGGTATCACCTCATTTGCATGTGATTCTGACGCGGCACCAATGACATGGATCTGAAACTCTCTCAAAAAGGAATCTGGTGCATTCAGGAGGGATGGAGAGTCATGATTTCCTCCGATGATAACAACAGATATGCTCGTTTGTGACGCTATTTTATGCAAAAACTGAAAATAAAGTGAAAGTGCCTGGTGAGATGGAGTAGTGGTATCAAAAATATCTCCTGCAATAACCAGACAATCAATATCTTCTTTGATGAGGTATAAAGAGAGCCAGTGCAAGAATGCTTCATGCTCATCATATCGAGTTTTATCATAAAGGGACTTTCCAAGGTGCCAATCAGAGGTGTGAACGAGTCTCATAGTCAGGATGCAATAGTTTTGCATGGAGAGGGGAAAAAGAGTGACATAAGCTCAGGAAGGGAGGAAAACAATTTATTCAAATTGATCATACATATAATCATGAGACGTCAAGAACCGTATACGAATAAATACTCTATTATATACATATTCATAATTTTAATCCTTTTTTGCTCAACTCCAGTTATATCAGATGGTACTGAGGCTGAAAATGCAGCAGCTCAAATTTCTGTTGCAAATATAGTTATCTCTCCATCACTTCCATTTGAAGATGACATCATCACAGTCACGGTAATAATTCAAAACACAGGAACACAACCGGTTGCAATAAGCAGGGCAGAACTGTACTCAAAAGATCTAACTGTCCTGAATCAACGCACCTATGCTTCAGTAGGAACGGTTGGGGCTGGAAACACGATGGAGTTTACGTTCTCAGTGCGTGCAAATGCAGGAGATGGTATCTATTATCTATGGTTCTATCTTGATTTTAGAGATGCAGGATCATTACAGTATCACATTCCAGTCACCATCAGTAATACTCCTGTTGTGGTCTCTGTTACAGATATGCCGACCGTATTTCAAGAGAATGGAGAGGAAACAATTACCATTTCTGTTGGAAATCCCCGTGAAAATACATTAAATGGGGTCTCTGTCGAGATCTCTGGTTCTGGCATTACAAGCACACAAAACACACGCTTTATTGGAACATTGCCTGCTGATGAATCCAGGGAGGTTTCATGTGATCTCACTGCAGCCAGCTCAACTGATCTACTTATTACCACAACGTACCGAACCGGAACAAATGAGCACATGAATGAGCTCCTCATTCCAATAACAGTTGGTTCTGGTGGAAAAAGTGCCTCACTTATCATTAATAATGTTGAGCTGGATGCAGAAACAACAGGGTACCATAAGATCTCTGGAGATGTAAATAACGCCGGGCTCAAAACAGCAGAAGCCGTTGTTGTTACAACAGATGATCCCGCAGTCCCAATTGAGCCCTACCGTAACTATGTTATTGGTTCATTGAATCCTGATGATTTTTCAAGTTTTGATCTGACATTTACCGCCGATGACATGTCACAGATTCCAGTGGTTGTGAGCTATAAAGATAGATCTGGAAGTGTTTTTTCAGAAACATTTACACTTGACATGAGTCATGCATTTGAGGAGAACCGTGCCGCGAGAATGCCGGGCCCCTCTCCAGTGGTTTATGTTGTGCTGATCGTGCTTATTGGTGCTGCCCTTTATATTGCATGGAAGCGGGAGTATGGTCCATTTAAGAAGCTGAGCAGGAAGTAAGGTGTGCTTGTGCAGCAGGATAATGGTGATCAGATTGTCATAGAACTGGATCAGGTTTCAAAGATCTACCCCCTTCCTTCTGGAGATGTAACAGCTCTTGTCTCGATATCTCTTCAGATTCATCAAGGGGAGTTTGTTGCCATTATGGGTCCTTCTGGTTCTGGGAAATCAACACTTTTGAATCAGATTGGAAGCCTTGATGTTCCAACTTCAGGGCGGCTTTTAATTGATGGAACCGATATCAGTCTACTAAATGACGATGAACTAACAGATCTTCGTCGAGATCGCATTGGATTTATCTTTCAGAAGTTTAACTTGATTCCCCTGCTTACTGCCTATGAAAATGTTGAATATCCATATATTTTGCGCCATCATCAGCATGATACAAGTGGATGGGTGTATGAGCTACTGGAACTGGTGGGGATGGATGAGGAGCTTTCAAAGCACCGCCCAAGTGAACTTTCTGGTGGACAGCAGCAGCGGGTTGCGATTGCACGTGCCCTCGTAAATGATCCTGCAATTTTGCTGTGTGATGAGCCAACAGGGAATTTAGACTCTAAAACTGGACGTCTCATTATGGATCTCCTTCGATCACTCCATAAGCGAGGAAGAACAGTTATCATGGTGACTCATGACGCAAAGATCGCAACCTACGCAGATCGCACGATTGTAATTGAGGATGGTATGGTTCGATCCGAAGATCATGAGGAGATAGATTCTGCACCAGAGGAGATCTCATAGATGAAGGATATCTTTTTCTCGCTTTCAGTTCGCTCGGTTCGAAGGCATTTTCTTCGTTCATTCCTGTCTGCAATCGGAATTATGATCGGTGTTCTTGCGGTTGCATCTATCGGAATGATGGGTACAAATATGACGGAATATATTATATCTGAGCTATCAGGTGGTGCAAATAGCATCTTAATCGTTCCAGGGTCCACTTCTGGTGGAGACGATATGATGACAATGTCTATGGCATTCAGCGGTAACCTGATCACCGAGTCAGAGTTTCATGATATTTCAAAAGCTGTGGCGCCTTATACTGCAATTCCGATATATGAGAAGATGTCTGTTCCAATCAAGATTGGAAGTAAGGATGGAAGAGCTTCTCTGTATGGATTGCCTGTAGCTGATATTCCTCATTTTCTTGAGCTTGAGCGTGGATCGCTTTTAAAGGGAAGTAACGGAGCAATTGTGGGAAATAGCATTGCAGATACGTATGATCTTAAGATTGGAAGCAAAATTCGAATAGAGAATCCGGATACTGATTCAACAGCTACTCTTCGTGTGGTTGGTATTGCAAAGAAGGCTGGAATGAGTTTTGCTATCACAGTCGATAGTTCGATTTTTATCGAGGATAGATGGTTTTCCGATTTTTATGGCCGCAAAAATGAGTACGATTTTGCAGAGGTAGTAGTATCTGACATTAATGCAATCTCAGATATCGAAGAAGTTCTTGACAAGAGGCTGAATAAGAAGAAAGATGCCGATGACTTCATCATTTTTAGCTCGCAAAAGATTCTTGAATCGATCACAGCCTCAATGAATATGATGTCATTGTTTTTATCTGCAATTGGAGGTATCTCTTTGCTTGTAGCTGCAATCTCAATCTTTAATGTCATGATGATGTCGGTTACGGAAAGAATAAATGAAATTGGAATTTTACGAAGTATCGGAACGAAAAAACGAGAAATCTTGCGAATGTTTCTGTATGAATCCATCATCTTAGGTGTGATCGGTTCCGTTTTCGGAGGAACTTTGAGCTTATTTGGAGGAATGGTTCTTGTATATGGTATGGTTGGAAACCTTGATTATTTTCTGACGCCAGCGAGTCTGATAAATGTCGTATATGGTGTTTTGATCGGAGTTATTGTGTGTATTTTATCTGGAATGTACCCTGCCTGGAAAGCAGCAAATATGGATCCTATAACTGCTCTCCGAGCAGAGTGATCTTTTTTTTTAAAAAAAACTTTTTATAATATATACAGTGTGGAATGTTTCCCCAATTATTTCATTTTGCATTTTTATGATATGAAATCCATATGATAAAGTCTCCTCGTTAGAACTTTGAAGATCCAGGATTCACGTCCCACATGTATACATTGCAGTGATAAGCCATACATGAGAAAAAGTTCTTGCGATGAGAGGAGTATATTATATGCATAAAGAAGCCGTTTAGGAGTCCTACAAACGATTTCACCTTCAAACGATTCTTTAAAAACCAATGGTAACAGGTTAATACTACAACGCGAACTTTCGCCAGTACACCTAGTGCGAAGAGTCATTCTGGGGAAATGTAGAAGAGATATGCTTTTTTCACATGTTAGAGATGCATCTTTGTGCACAGTAAAGAGATTTCATGGTGTAGGATAGGTGTAGGAAAAATTTAGAAAAAAGTTCGAGTTGTAGTATTAAGGGAAAAGTAAATATATGTTAAAGAAACATAATAAAAAATGGTCTAAATGTTTATGGAAGCCAACCCTCAACTTGAACTCGCAAACAATCTCTTGAAATACACCGACACAGACCTGTTTTTAACAGGAAGGGCAGGTACTGGGAAGACCACTTTTTTGCATCATCTGAGAAACAACTCACCCAAAAGAATGATTGTTGTCGCACCAACGGGCGTGGCGGCAATTAATGCAAAAGGTGTAACAATCCACTCATTTTTTCAATTGGGTCTTGCGCCGTTTGTTCCCGGAACAAGGCCAACAAGCGAATTTTTTCGTTTTAGCAAGGAGAAAATCAATATTATACGAAGCCTCGATTTGCTTGTTATAGACGAGATCAGCATGGTAAGGGCAGACCTGCTGGATGCCGTGGACAATACCTTACGCTATATTCGGCGAAATGACCAGCCCTTTGGCGACGTTCAACTGCTGATGATTGGTGATTTGGAACAGTTGTCTCCCATTGTGCAAGATGAAGAATGGGACTTATTGTGCCATCATTACAAAACTCCATTTTTCTTTGATAGTCAAGCGTTAAAGAAGACGTCTTATGCCTGCATCGAACTCAAAACCGTCTATCGTCAATCGGATGAGGCTTTTCTAAACATATTAAATCGCATCCGTGAGAAGAATATTGATGATTCCTTGTTGAGAGAATTGAACAAAAGACATCAGCCGAGCTTTCATCCTGAAAACGAAGAAGGATATATCATACTGACAACACATAATTCGCAAGCGCAGAGCATGAACAGAGAGCAATTAGCAAAAATAAATGAAAAAAACTATTTTTATGATGCCAGAGTAACAGGAGATTTCCCTGAAAGAAACTTCCCAACCGATGCTAAATTGGAATTAAAAAAAGGAGCTCAGATCATGTTTGTCAAAAATGATCCCTCTTCTGAAAAGCGCTACTATAATGGAAAAATCGCGGTCATTACACACATCGAGGAGAATTGCATTGAAGCGCAAGGAAAAGAAGATGAACACCCGATTACCGTCGAAAGGGTGACTTGGAGCAAGATGAAATACATCATTGACCCTGAGACAAAGGAGTTAAAAGAGGAGGAAGAAGGTTCCTTTGAACAATACCCTCTCAAAGCGGCATGGGCAATTACGATACATAAAAGCCAAGGATTGACTTTTGATAAAGTCATTATTGATGCCCACTCTTCTTTTGCACACGGACAGGTTTATGTTGCTTTGAGCCGATGTAGGACTTTGGAAGGGTTGGTGTTAAGTTCGCCAATCACCGATCAATCCATTATCAGAAGCGATGATATAGATGCTTTTACCCGCTCCATACAAGAAAAAGAACCAGATAAACAGCAGATTCAAAGCCTTCGCAAAGAGTATTTTGTTAAGATGCTTCTCGAACAGTTTTCATATAATGCTGTCCAATCCCGTTTTAACACCATACATCGATTGCTGAATAAACATTTTCAAAATCTCTATCCTGAATTAATGAATCACTATCAACAGGCAGAAGAACGTTTTCAAAATGAGATTCTAAATGTTTCAAAGCAGGTTCAATCTCGGTTGCAGCAGCTTCTTTCAGAAGTGGAAGACCCCGAAAAAGATCCCTTTTTGCAAGAGTGGATCGAATCAGCCGCTTCCTATCTCCATGAAAAAAACCCAATTTTACAAGATATATTGGATAAAACCATTATTGAGACAGACAATCAAGAGATTCAAAAAAAGGTAAACAACGCTTTGATATCATTTCAAACAGAAATTCGTCAAAAGCAAAAAACGCTGGAAGCCTGCTTGGACGGATTTTCTGTACCAGTCTATTTGAACAGCAAATCAAAAGCGGTCATTGAAGATGAGAGCCAAAAGCGAAAAAAGAAAGAAAGAACATCAAAAGAGGAAGCATCTGATATTTTGGAAAAAGACATTCTTCACCCCGAATTATATGAACAGCTTCGTTCTTGGCGTGCAAAATTGGCACAGGAACAAGAAGTGCCTGTATATGTTATCCTGTCACAAATGGCATTGATTGGCATTGCCAATTTTCTTCCGCAAGATTCAAAGCAACTGCTTCAAATATCTGGCGTCGGTAAAGTGACCTTATCCCGCTATGGCGAGGCTATTTTGCAAATCGTACAACAAAATATCCACCAGCATGGATACGAAGTTAAAGAATTTACAGTCACTCGTGAATCAAAAATACGGGAAAAATCAAAACCCGATACACAAGAACCTAAAATCAGCACCAAAGTAAAGACATTCCTTCTCTACCAACAAGGAAAGAGCATCGAAGAGATCGCCAAAGAACGTTCATTGGCTGTTTCAACAATAGAAGGACACCTTGTGCCATACCTGGAAAATGGGGATATTTCACTTGAAAATTTAGTTGCACCTGAAAAAAGCGAGATAATAAAAAGAGTATTGCAGCAAAACGTGGGTGCAACTCTTACGGAAATAAAAGCGAATTTAGAGGATGATTATTCATATGGGGAGATTCGATTTGTGAGGGCGGCTTATGGGTTAGAAATAAATCAGGATAAAAAACCCGATGAGAAAGCGCATTCATGAGAAAAAGTCGGAAAAAGTTTTAAAAAAACGTATCTTATATGAATATCACATTTATATTACATTTTTTTCGTATCAAAAATAACAATAAAGCAGCAAATAACATATCTGGAAACGACTTCGGTATAAACTTCGGTTTAAATGATCCAGAGATAAAAAATAGTTTTATTGATAGTTGGAAACCTTGTAATGACCGCAGGGAAGCTCGAAGAAGCGATGAGATCACCAAGCGCCAAGTAGAACCACATATCAGCAAATTGAAACCACTCGGTGTAATCGATATGTACCGAAACCCAGAAAAGCGCGAGTGAATGGTGAGATGAATAGTTACAAAAAAAGAAGAGAGGACCAGATGAAAAACCATATTCACAAAAATCTCTATGAATTAGGTGTATACATACTAGTTGAACGTAAGCACATATAAATATTGTCGTATTGCAAATACGTCAATTGTCGGGATTTTGTTGTGAGGGAGTTGAGAATAAGCCTTGCCACCAAGCAACCCCTTCTTCTTGCAAAAGTGCATGCTCAAAGATTAAAAGCGTTAATGAGTTATTTGGATCCAGGAGAAGTGCTTTTTCAAGCCAATCTCCTTTCATACTCACCAAGAGCATCACGTACTGTTCATAGAACGCTAAAAAAATGAAATATTCAATAGAAAGGGAGCTCATCTCAAAATGAAAGAAAGATTGAACCCTTTCATTTTGCCAATTATTTAAGTAACCATCTCGAACCGGTAAGGTTGTCCATCTATGTACACAACAATATAATCAATTGGTCCAGATCCTACATCGATATCTCCAACTTCAACATTTAGTTCTGTAGATAATTTCCTCTTGTAATCCTGCTCGCACTCATAGACAGATTGCCCTGTTCCTACGATATTATATCTCCCAACATTCACCATAGCATACATCTTTACCAAGAGAGCATCATCTTTGAGTGCAATGAAATATGTTGGCTCTCCTGCAATATTGAGTAAAAGAGGGAATGTTGCCCTGTATCGTAGGTGTTGAACTGCACCTTCTGCACTATCCATTGCAGAATATTCATGAGATCCTGGGATGGAATAATATGTTGCTTCCTTTGTCCTCTGATTCGTCAGAAGGAAACCAATATTGGATTCATCCCTTCCAACAGAAGTAATGCCAGTATAAACATAAAGGTCATCTCCAATCACAAGGAAGTTATATCCTTCCGTAGTCATTGTTACACCTCTCTGCCCAAAGACTGAGTTTAACCAACCACTCTGATATGCTCCATAGTAATCATACTGTTCTAGTATCAACTCCGATGGAAACACATGATCTGCCCATTCTGGCACATCTTGGAGCTTGTAATGTGTGTGTCCTCCTGTGATCGCATCAACAATTACTAATCCATCGACATCCCTACCACCAGTAAGCCCAATCTTTCGAACCATAGTAGGATAGAGCCAGTACGGGTTTCCAGACTCATCGATCTCAAAGACTGAGCGAGCAAACATAGTAAAAGGATAATTAAACCTGACATGGCGGTCTATGTTTCGCCCAAACATTTCAGATCGAGAGTATTTCACTCCTTCGTTCAAACGAACTACTTCTGCTTCCTGCGTAACCATGTCAATCATGATATAGCCAGGAATCCCATTTCCCCGGTTTCCAACCAATTTGAAAAAATCTCCATAAAGGAGGGGCGTAACTCGCACAGGTCTGTTTTGGTAATTTATTTGCACATACTCATCACTCACTTCAAATTGCGATACGAGGTCTGCAAACTCACCCATCTTCCTATCTCCAAGGCGCTGGGCAGATTGCTTATCTAGTGAGGGGATTTGATCGAATGTAATTGCTGCTACATCAGAGTTGAAGTTTCCATCTAATTCCACATTCAATAGCTTCGTATATGAGTTTGAAAAGAAAATGGGAGAAGAAATAAACATTGATATGAAGAAAACTGCCACGATGAGACAAAAAGCAATCCCTCCATATATGGCATTCTTGCTCACGCCTAAAGCAAACCCTCCATATATGGTTCCGCTTTTGGTTTTTTCAAAAATAGCATCTAATACAAGAGATAGTACCGTATATACGAGAACAAGCCCTGCCATAAAACACCAAAATCCAGGATCCTGTATGTTTATTGTAGGGAGTAATATATAATACGCAATCAATGCAATTATGGCAATTATGCCGATTTTAACTAATTTCATTTATCTGAGTGTTCCTGATGTTAAATCAATGTTATTCGCAAATGTAATCAATTCACTCATTTCATATTCTCCTTTCTCTCATAAGATGCATCCATAGGTAAGCAAGCTTTCTGAAAGATACCCGAGGATAAGGTACAAAAAAAGAAGGGAGGACCAGATGAAAAACCTTGTTCACAGATAACTCTGTAAACAGGGGTATACACAATAATTGAACGTGATTATATATAAACATTGTCGTATTACCTATTCGACTATTGTCGAAATTATGCTGTAGAGGTTTCACTAAGAGTCTTTTCATCAAGCAATTTTTTAATCTGTTCAAGTGCGTAATTGATATTAGAAAGAGCTAATACGTTTTCTGGGTCCAAACGAAGTGCTTCTTCTGAAGCTACTATCTCCTCTTCATACTCACCAAGCGCACCATGTACTGTTCCCTTCGTGACCCATGCCTCCACCATATCAGGAGCATATGAGAGTGCTTCATCTATTACCAAGAGTGCATACTCATATTCTCCAAGGAAGAGATAGATTGATGCGGCATTTGTAAGAATATAGGGATCCTCAGGGCTGAGATTATGTGCGATTTGCAAAATCTCAAGGGCTTCTCCATACTTTTCTAGCTCAGAAAGAAGTGCTGCTTTCGTTGTCAAAGCAAGCGTAAAGTTTGGGATAATCGCCAGAGCTTCATCTACTTTCAAAAGAGCGGTAGTAAAATCTCCTGCATAGGCAAGATCTGTTGCTTCATTATAGAGTGCAATTGCTTTGAAATTATCATCCTTTGATTCATCAGACACATCTGACACCTCAAGTGCAAGCACACCAGAGATAAGCAGTGAGATGCAGATGCATAATATGAGTGTATATCTTCTCATGCGTACTTGATTTTCCTGATGAGAAGAAGAGGTTTTTGGATGTTTTTTTCAGATACCGTTTTACCTTTATAGTACTGAGTGTACAGAATGGTCAAGTCATATGAAGCGCTCCTTGAGAAGGCATACAGCCAAATAAGCGAGCCTGAAACTGAAACAGGGCGATGGTCATGTCCAGAACCAAAGGTGATGCTAGAGGGCAAGACCACGATCCTTGAAAACTTCGTAGATATACTAGACAGTATTCGACGAGATGAAGATCATTTCATGAAATATCTGCTATCAGAGCTTGGAACCGCAGGAAAAATTGATGGGACACGAGCTATCTTTAATGGAAAGTTTGAATCCGCTTTATTTAATGGACTTGTCTCTGGTTATGTCCAAGATTATGTAATCTGTTCTGAGTGTGGAAAGCCAGACACTCGTCTTGTAAAAGATGATAGGGTGCTCATTTTACGCTGTGATGCATGTGGTAGCCATCGTCCAGTTCGGAAAAGAAAAGCACGTGCAGCACCAACTGGATCAAATATCGAGGTTGGAAGCATCATCGATGCACACATTACCTCAGTCTCAAAACGGGGAGATGGGGTTGCAAAATCTGGAAAATACATCATTTACGTTGCAAACTCAAAACCAGGCCAGGTCATAAAGGTAAAAGTTGCACGAATATCAGGCTCAATTATCTTTACAGAACGGGTCTAAATAAGACCTTTTTTTTAAATCGTCAGGCCGAAGTTTTGCCGTCGTTTTTCTTCAAATTTCACCTCACGACAGATATCCTTGCCTTTTCTAACAGTTCCTACGGCCAAGCCTGTAGTGGACTTACACCACCAAGCTACCGCCCATGCCCGGCACACAAACTGCTTGGAGTATGCTCGTTTCTCTCGCACATCCTTTGAATGGTTGTTCATTTGCGTATTTGCTGTCGCATGGTTGTTGGTTTGCGTCTTGGATAGCCCAGCAGTAAGCGGATTTTCGACGTGAGTGGACAAGCGGGCCGCAGAAAGAACGGCAGTTTAATGCCTCTTTAGTCATCCGACGAAGGAGGATGACTAACGGGCAGGCGCGTCCTCGCCGTGCCTGGCGAGCTCTTGAATCATCAGACGTAGGAGGATGGCTTCACGGGAAACGTTTCCTCGCCGCCCCGAACGAGTTAACCGATAATATTCATAATACTTCGAAACCCTTCATGAGCAGTATCATCACAGTACACAGCAGATACCTTTGAAAGATGAAACTGCTTCGCAGATGTACTTGATTTTTTGCTAAGTCCACAAAAATCCCGAGCTGGAGATGGAATAGAGACGCCATCATGGATAAACGAGACTGAGTGGGCACAGAATCGACACTTCTCAACCGGCTCCTCTCGATCAAGAAGGCATTTGACCTTTCCATGTGTAACAGGAAGTTCTCGAACTCTGCCTTGACTCATGAATCATCATCCATCAGATCAGAAATGACAACAGGTATCTGATTCTCTGTACCATGGTTTACGTAGGCAGTCATCTTTTCAAGGAGCTCATTTCTCCTCTCTTCTACCTCTTCTTTAGTCACCTTTTTACGAACATTTTTTGAGATCTTTGTCTTGATATCATCTATCTCTTCTTGCAACTTCTCTACCCGTTCTTGCATCTCCAAAAGTATCTCAGGTGCTCTCTCCTGAGTAAGTGCTCGCTTTGCTTCTTCGTATTCCTTCTTCTTTTGGTTATATCTCACTAATGCCTTGTTTAATTCATCGAGGTACTCTGCTGACGTGGAGAAATAAGATCGCTCTGCTGCATTTTTTAGGCTCAGCTTGCCTGTGTCCATAAGTTGAAACAGAGGCTTCACAACTGTTTTGAGATCTGCCATTATCATATCAGGATTGCTTTCGACTCCATTTTCTTCAACAAGAGCAATAAGCTTTGATATGGCAGTTCCATTCCTTTTGTCTGACAAAGCATGCCATTCATGCATTGCCCGTTTCCAAACCTGAACAGAGGTATTTAATCTCATTTGAAGAGTTTTTTTCTCCTCATCTACGATTTCACTTTGGTGCTTGAGATCTCCTTTTTGAAGATCATAGCTCTGGTATTCTTCTGATTCCAAATAAGCCGTCTTTTCATCCTGTGCACGAGCCAGCTCCTCTTGAGACACCTTGAGCCTTGTCTCCATCGTGCTCTTCATGGCATCAACATTGGTGTATTGAGATACGAGGTTGTTGTATGTATCATAGGCTTGGTGCACCGCTTCAATATTTGCAAGCCGTTCTTTTGATATTTTCATGGCCGCAGTCATAACATTGATCTCTTTTCCAAACGAGTCAACCTGATCGCGAAGTTCGTGCATCCCTTGTGGGTACGATTGATGGAGATATTTCCCAGGCCCTCGAAATGCCCGAAATATCGCATTTATTATGGCGCCAACCTCTGTATAGAACTTTTCAGCATCATCAGAGAAGGTGAGGGTGGCATCCAACGCAGAAAGTATCTTATTTTTAAACAAGGGAAGTTGTTGGGTATTGACCTGCACAACTTTTGGGTGCAGTGGGTTGTCTGTTGGCACCTCATGAACACTCAAGACCAATTTTCGAATATCCACTAAAAGCTCCTCGATAACCTCTTTTGATCTGAGCAATACTTCATTACGCTCCATTTTGCATGCATCCTCTTGCTGGTTAAGCCAATCTTTGATCTCATGTAAAGACAATGTCATTGGCTCTATCGATTGCTTGGGTGGCTTTGAACCACCTGTACCTTTCAAGATGGATTTTAGCTTTTCGAACATGAAGACTCCTATAATATCTAATGTAATTACAATATCTTTCAATTGAGTTATATTAGACTTCTTGAAAAGTGAAATTCCAACTTCGAAAGGGTGTGACCATAATTCTGGGATAGATCCAGATGCTGGCAAGCATCAATAAGCTTATGGAAAGAAAGATAATATAAAAATGTGGATAAAAGCATATACTATGAAATAATTGGTGTGCTACCAGTTCTAAACAGACCCACTACTCTTGATTTTTTCAATGAAAGGAGCCAGTACATCCTTCAGATCAGGATGCCCAATCTCTTGAAGAGCGTACTCCACGCGTGTATATGGCTTGTTAATCTTTATTACTCGCCCCAGATCTATAGGCGTGGCGATGATCACAGAGTCACACTCAGAGCGCTCAATTGTAGCGGCTAAATCCTTCATCTGTTGTTCACCATAGCCCATGGCAGGGAGAAGCGTACCGATATTAGGATAAATGTGATAAGTTTCGGCAATCTTACCCACAGCATAAGGTCGAGGATCGATTATTTCTGCCGCACCAAAGCGACGAGCTGCCACAATACCTGCGCCTATCTTCATCTCGCCGTGGGTTAAGGTGGGTCCGTCCTCGATCACCAACACCCGCTTGCCGCGTATGACCTCTGGCTTATCCACACTGATAGTGGAAGCGGCGTCCACTATCACAGCACGCGGAGCCACACGATCAATATTAGAGCGTACTTGCTGTATATTCTCAAAATCAGCGCTGTCTATCTTATTTATGACAACCACATCAGCCAAGCGCAACGTCACCTCGCCTGGATAGTAGGCAAGCTCATGGCCTGGACGGTGCGGATCCACCACCGTTATCATCAAATCTGTTTGATAGAATGGAAAATCATTATTGCCGCCATCCCACAGAATCACATCACAGCCAGCCGGGTCGTTTTCCGCTGCGCGCAGTATGGCCTCGTAATCCACGCCCGCATAAATGATATTGCCGCGTGTTATATGTGGTTCATACTCCTCCATTTCCTCGATGGTGCATTTATGTTTGGCCAGGTCGTCAATAGAGGCAAAGCGCTGCACCTTTTGAGCGACCAGATCACCATAGGGCATCGGATGGCGAATGCTGATTGCTTTTAGCCCATTAGCCGCCAATATTTCCAGCACGCGGCGTGAAGTTTGGCCTTTGCCACAACCAGTGCGTATTGCACCAACAGCTATTACGGGCTTTACGCTTTTTACCATGGTATTTTTAGGCCCAAGAAGAATAAAATCTGCACCAGCGGCATTAACTTGTGCGCTTATGTTCATTACCGTGTTATAGTTAATATCACTGTAAGAAAAAACACATTCGTCAACATCAAATTCTTTTATTAGACGTTCCAAATCGTCTTGGGCATAGATTGGAATGCCCTCTGGGTAAAGATTGCCAGCCAAAGCCGCAGGATATTTACGATCTGTGATATCAGGTATTTGAGCAGCGGTAAAGGCCACTACTTCATAAGCGGGGTTATCTCGATAACAAGTGTTGAAATTGTGAAAATCCCGCCCAGCTGCACCGATAATGATAGTTCTACGTTTTGGCATAAATTTTATCCTTCCTTTTTAAGTTTCTATCCTAAATTCACTTCATTTTTATATTCTATCACTTTTCTGATTTATAGTTTAGGATGTAGGTTTCATGCTCAATTTTTTGCGAAACATTTTTTGCGAAAAAATGTAGTAAAAGAACTCGGGGTATGCGAGCGATGCTCCCATACCCGTCACACGGTTGTTCAGGTGCGTCTTGGATAGCTCAGTAGTAGGCGAATTTTCGACGCGAGTGGACAAGCGGGACGCACAAAGAACGGCAGTTTGATCCCTCTCAAGCCATCTGACGAAGGAGGATGGCTTCAAGGGAGGCGCGTCCTCGCCGTGCGACCAGATAGGTCATTGCTAAAAGTGGTTTTGGGAACCACGACATAGACAGCATGTCAATCAACTCGCCTTACCTGGAGGGGAAACCCAAAGGGGAA
>JAITWW010000019.1 GCA_031285085.1 Candidatus Methanofilum arcanum | reverse complement strand
CATCATTCTGGTTGATCCTGCCAGAGGCCACTGCTATCGGGGTTTGATTAAGCCATGCGAGTCGAGAGATTTCGGATCTCGGCATACTGCTCAGTAACACGTGGTCAATCTACCCTATGGTGGAGAATATCCCCGGAAAACTGGGTCTAATACTCCATAGATGAGATGCATTGGAATTATCATTTCATCGAAAGATCCGTCGCCATAGGATGAGACTGCGTCCGATTAGGTTGTTGTTGGGGTATGTGCCCACCAAGCCTCTAATCGGTACGGGTTGTGGGAGCAAGAGCCCGGAGATGGACTCTGAGACACGAGTCCAGGCCCTACGGGGCGCAGCAGGCGCGAAACCTTTACCATGCGGGCAACCGTGATAAGGAAACCCCGAGTGGATGAACAGTCATCCTGTCCATCAGTTTAGATCCCTGGTGAAGAAAGGGCCGGGCAAGACCGGTGCCAGCCGCCGCGGTAATACCGGCGGCTCGAGTGGTGGCCACTATTACTGGGCTTAAAGGGTCCGTAGCTTGCATGATCAGCATCTTGAGAAATCCACTGGCTTAACCAATGGTCGTTCAGGCTGAACTGTCATGCTCGGGACCGGGAGAGGTAAGGGGTACTGCCGGGGTAGGAGTGAAATCCTGTAATCCCGGTGGGACCACCGGTGGCGAAGGCGCCTTACCAGAACGGCTCCGACAGTGAGGGACGAAAGCTGGGGGAGCGAACCGGATTAGATACCCGGGTAGTCCCAGCCGTAAACTATGCGCGTTAGGTGTGTCCGTGACCACGTGTCACCGAGGTGCCGAAGGGAAACCGTGAAACGCGCCGCCTGGGAAGTACGGTCGCAAGGCTGAAACTTAAAGGAATTGGCGGGGGAGCACCACAACAGGTGGAGCCTGCGGTTTAATCGGACTCAACGCCGGGAACCTCACCAGATAAGACAGCAGAATGACAGTCGGGATGAAGACTCTACTGGACTCGCTGAGAGGAGGTGCATGGCCGTCGTCAGTTCGTACTGTGAAGCATCCTGTTTAGTCAGGCAACGAGCGAGACCCACGCCAACATTTGCCAGCTTTTCCTTCGGGAAGATGGGGACACTGTTGGGACCGCCTCTGCTAAAGAGGAGGAAGGATTGGGCAACGGTAGGTCAGCATGCCCCGAATTATCTGGGCCACACGCGGGCTACAATGGGCAGGACAATGGGCGTCCTCCACCGAAAGGTGTCGGTAATCTCCTAACCCTGTCCGAAGTTCGGATTGCGGATTGTAACTCATCCGCATGAAGCTGGAATCTGTAGTAATCGCGTTTCATCATAGCGCGGTGAATATGTCCCTGCTCCTTGCACACACCGCCCGTCAAACCACCCGAGTAGGGTCTTGATGAGGCCATATCGTTGGATATGGTCGAATCTGGGTTCTGCAAGGGGGGTTAAGTCGTAACAAGGTAGCCGTAGGGGAATCTGCGGCTGGATCACCTCCTAATCATAAAAAATAACAAAAGACGTGACACCACACCTATACAGACCATAAAATCATGAGTGTTCTTAGACCAACACATCTCTGAATACATGAGGGGAACCTCCCCCTCATCTCAGAACGGGCTCGTAGCTCAGCTGGAAGAGCGCGGCGTTTGCAACGCCGAGGCCTGGGGTTCAAATCCCCACGGGTCCACTCCACGGTTTCGTGTTATATTATACATCATGGGCGACAACCTCTGTCCCCCTTGCTGTGTTTTCATGTGTACCGTGTTTTTTGATGCACCTGTGGATGCGAATCCGAAGGGAAGGGCTGATGGTTCTCGTACAACCATATGACGCCGTGTATAGGTATTTGCCTATCTCTGTATGATAGGACGTTACATGGAAGTAACGGGCTGTATACAAAAATATGCTTGTCATTGGATGGCTCGGTTTGCGAAGCTGATGAAGGGCGTGCCAAGCTGCGATAAGCCCGGGGTAGATGCATGGAATCTATGAACCCGGGATCCCCGAATGGGACATCCTGACGACTCCTGTCGTCAATCGTTTTGTAACTAAAACGATAGGAAACGCCCCGAATTGAAACATCTTAGTAGGGGCAGGAGAAGAAATCAAGCGAGATGTCGTGAGTAGAGGCGATCGAAACCGACAGAGTTCAAACCGAATCCTTTTGCAAAAAAGGACATGTGGTGTTGAGGACTTGCAGAAATGAGAGAAAAGTGTCATCAAAAGTCGCCTGGAACGGCACACGATACAGGGTGATAGTCCCGTATGGTGGTATCTTTCTCTCTTGCAAGCACCTGAGTAGCGTGGGTTGGAAATCCCGCGTGAATCTGGGGGTCATCAACCTCCAAAACTAAATACTCCGCAAAACCGATAGCGAAATAGTAGCGTGAGCGAAAGCTGAAAAGCAACCCTTGAAAGGTGTTGAAAAGTGCCTGAAAGTGACAAGTGATAGTGGGATGCGGCATGAAAGGACCTCTTTCTTGAAGGACCGGGCAGCAATGCCCCTGTACGAAAGAAAGTGCCGATGTCGCATCGTACGTTTTGAAGAACGGGCCAGAGAGTTTGTTCACATGGCGAAGGCTAATTTGTGATAAGGAGCCGTAGGGAAACCAACAAGTTTGTAAGTCGTAAGACGGTGAAACGACGTATTAAAAGTGCGTGTAGTCCTGTGGACAAGACCCGAAGCCTGGCGATCTATGCGTGGGCAGGTTGAAGCGTGACGAAAGTTGCGTGGAGGACCGCAGGCGGTTTTGATATGCAAATCATTCGCGTGACCTGCGTATAGGAGTGAAAGATTAATCGAGCCAGGCATCAGCTGGTTCCCCCCGAAACATGTCCAAGCATGACCTAACCGGAGGTCGAGGGTGAGGTAGAGCACTGATTGAGGGAGCTGGGGAAGAAATTCCTTACCCCTCTGTCAAACTCCAAACTCCCTCTCACCTGCGATGGTTGGAAGTCCGCATTACGGGGTAAGCTTGTAATGCGTGAGGGAGACAACCCAGACCGTGGTTAATGTCCCCAAGTGCAGGCTCAGTGTAAACACAGAAAAGTGGTCCTGGGTCAAAGACAACTGGAAGGTGAGCTTAGAAGCAGCTATCCTTGAAAAAGTGCGTAACAGCTTACCAGTCAAGATTCAGGGCGCTGAAAATGGACGGGGCTTAAGCCTGCCACAGATACCACGGACTATACCTTACCGGTATAATGGCGTAGGGGGGCGTTGTGCATGGGTGGAAGCAGGGTTGTGAAATCCTGTGGACCGTGCAGAAATGAGAATTCTGGCAATAGTAGAAGCTGTAGTCCGGTGAGAATCCGGACCGCCGGAGGGGCGAGGTTTCCTCGACAATGTTCGTCAGTCGAGGGTTAGTCGGTCCTAAGATGTGCCGTAATTCGAGCACACCGAAAGGGAAACAGGTTAATATTCCTGTACCAGTATCAAGTCTGACGCTTCTTGCTATGACTCGCAGGGCCGTCGCCCTGTTGAAGCCGTATAAGCATGTGGAGTACCGTAATGGTGAGAAACGTGCGAAATGGTTACCACGTAAGGATGTCAAATGCAAGGAGCCCGTGAAAAGGAGATACATTGGCCGTACCAAGATCTGACACAGGTGCCCCTCGCTGAAAAGGCGAAGGCGTGGCGGATAAATCGTGTTAAGGGAACTCGGCAAATTAGCCCTGTAACCTCGGGAGAAGGGGTGCCTGCCTGGAGATCAGGCAGGTCGCAGTGACAAGAGCACTCCGACTGTCTAATAACAACATAGCTGACTGCAACTCCGTAAGGACTCGTATAGTCAGTGATTCCTGCCCAGTGCGAGTATCTGAAAACTCATTCCAACGGGAAGAAGGACTCGTAAACGGCGGGGGTAACTATGACCCTCTTAAGGTAGCGTAGTACCTTGTCGCTTAATTGGCGACTTGCATGAATGGAATAACGAGAGTGCTACTGTCCCTAACACGAACCCGTTGAACTTTTTGTCCTAGTGCAGAGACTAGGGACTCCTTATGGGAAGTGAAGACCCCGTGGAGCTTTACTGCAGCCTGTCGCGGTCGCACGGTATTACCTGCGCAGCGTAGATGGGAGACGTCGAACCACCCCTCGTGGGGGGTGGGGAGTCATCAATGAGACACCATCCTGGTTTTATTGTGCGACTCACTGTCACAAGACAGGACAACGATAGGTGGGCAGTTTGGGTGGGGCGCCACACCCTCGAAAAGATATCAAGGGTGCCCTAAGGTCAACTCAGATGGGTCAGAAACTCATCGAAGAGTGTCAAGAGCATAAGTTGGCCTGACGCGATCTCGCACAGCAAGAGATCGCGAGAGGAAACTCGGGTCTAACGAACCAATATGCCTTATTGATGAGGGCTATTGACGACAGAAAAGCTACCCCGGGGATAACAGAGTCGTCGCCGGCAAGAGCACATATCGACCCGGCGGCTTGCTACCTCGATGTCGGTTCTTTCCATCCTGGCTGTGCAGCAGCAGCCAAGGGTGAGGTTGTTCGCCTATTAAAGGGGATCGTGAGCTGGGTTTAGACCGTCGTGAGACAGGTCGGTTACTATCTATAAGGAGTGTCGGAAGTCTGAAGGGAAGATTGAAATAGTACGAGAGGAACTTTCAGTCGACGCCTCTGGTCGATCGGTTGTCTGACAAGGCAATGCCGAGCAGCTACGCGTTACCGGATAAAAGCTGAAAGCATCTAAGCTTGAAACCTACCCTAAACAAGAGACTTCATCAAAAACACGGATAAAAGATCCGGTTGATAGGCTTGGGATGTAAGCACGAAGGAAACGACGTGTTCAGTCCGCAAGTACTAATTGTTCCATTGACTACAGACCCGCTTCCAGACGAATTCATATCAGGCAGAGACAGGCAAATACCAAAACAACAGCGAGAGCTAGACTATATGTATAGCTATTTGCTTTTAAAGAGAGATAATCAAAAGCCAAGATGGCGGAGCGGCCACGCGGTTGCCTGCAGAGCAACTATACTCCGGTTCAAATCCGGATCTTGGCTCTTCTTTATTTGAAGAAGTGAGAGAATCTCGCCAAGCGTGGCGAGGACACGCCTCCCGTGAAGCCATCTTCCTTCGTCAGATGACTTAGGAGGGATCTGGTTGTTCCGGAGGGTCAGAGTTTATCTATTCGAAAAAGTGAGAGAATCACAAGCGGTTCAGTTCCGTGCTTTTTCTTCCAGCGGCCATAGCAGTTGTGCTACACCCGGTCTCATCCCGAACCCGGCAGTTAAGACAACTCACGTGGGTATTTGTACTGAGGTACGAGAGTCCTTGGGAATATATCTTCGCTGCTGTTTTGAAGATTAAGCTCTTTTCTAGCAGATGTGGTTTATTGCCGTAAAGCTACGCAGAACGTACATACAAAACCTTCTTCATCTATTTCTCGCTAATTTCCCTTACTTGCCGTGACTGCTTTATTCTTTCGAGTCAAACAATCTATAATGTCACAATATGGCGATTATATTACACAACTCCAAAACGGCTCAAAAAAACTCTACTCTCTTGAACGTGAAGTCTCTTCGCATGATGCTGTCGAGATACGGAGAACATACATAGAACAAGAGACTGGTTGTTCGCTATCTCATGTCGGTGCATATAGCATCCCTGTTGATGAAGTAACTCAGAAAAACTGTGAAAACATGATAGGAACTATCCAAGTACCTCTTGGTGTCGCAGGCCCTCTTCTCATTCAGGGGGAATATGCAAAAGGGTCATTCTGGCTTCCCCTTGCAACTACTGAGGGCGCCCTTGTTGCATCAGTAAACCGTGGATGTGGTGCGATCACAAAAGCAGGTGGTGCAGAGGTACGCATCTTTTCAGATGTTATGACTCGTGCACCAGTCTTTTCAACGCGATCCATAGCCCATGCAAAAGAAACTTGCGATTGGATCATAACGCATGAAAACGAAATTACAGCCATTGCAGAAGAAACAACACGATTTGGAAAACTTAGAGAGATCAATACCGTGACAGCAGGTACAAGTGTATATGTTAGATTTTCTTTCTTCACAGGAGATGCCATGGGAATGAACATGGTTACCATCGCAAGCGAAAAGGTCTGTGCACTTATATCAGAACAGACTGGTGCAAAACTTGTTTCCTTATCTGGAAATGTTTGCACTGACAAAAAACCCTCTGCAATCACGAGTATCATGGGAAGAGGAAAAACCGTCAGTGCAGGTGTGCATTTGCTACATGAACAGATACAGTCAATATTCAAAACAGATACTGCATCACTTCTTGATGTCCATATCCGTAAAAACCTTGCAGGATCAGCACGTGCTCATAGCCTTGGATTCAACGCTCATGCTGCAAACATCATTGCTGCTATGTTCATCGCATTGGGTCAGGATCCTGCTCATGTTGTTGAGGGCTCTCTCTGCATTACCACCATTGATTCAACAGAAGATGGTGTCTATGCTGCTGTCACATTACCTGCCCTTCCTGTTGGTACAATTGGAGGAGGAACACGTGTTATGACCCAACATGATTGCCTCTCTCTTCTTGGTGTGAGTGGAACTGGAGAGATTCCTGGGGAACATGCAAAAAAACTCGCTGAAATTATAGCAGCAGGAGTACTTGCCGGAGAGCTCTCCTTATTAGGTGCACAAGCTGCTCAACACCTTGCACGTGCTCATCAGACACTTGGCAGATAAGACGTACCAAAAATATATTTTTCACAGATACAAACAAAAGATAAAAAAGATATCAATTGATGATATTTTTAGGTGCGGTGACGGTGTTCAATGAAACATTTTTTTCTGATCACAAAAAGATCTAAAAAATTTTAAAACCACGGAATATCAGAACCGCTACCAACATCACCTATTGGTGTGCGTCCTGATATCCGTGCAATGTCAGGAGTACGTGGATTTGATCTTTTCTCTTGTAACCTGCTCAGGTAGTCTTTGTAGGATTCTCTCCTCTGAAGGCCTCTACTATCACCGTTCTCCACTCCGGTCATAATAGCAAGCACTCTGACTTTCCCCTCCATATCACTGTTAACGCGGGCTCCCCAGATAACATCTGCACCGGGATCCAATTCATGTGTTAGGGATGTACCGATCTCATCTATCTCGCTGAGAGTAAGATCGATACCACCAGTGATATGAATTAAAGCACCTGTAGCCCCTCGATAATCAATATCAAGCATTGGGTTTGAGAGACACTCCTTAACGACGCTTTCTGCTTTGTTCTGCTGCTGAGTCTCACCCACAAGCATTGTTGCAACGCCGCCTTTACTCATAATGGCGCGTACATCTGCATAATCAATGTTAATAAGTGACGGCTCTGTAATTGTTTCAGTAATTCCTTTAATCGTTACACCAATGATCTGATCCATAACTGAAAACGATTGAGCTACTGGAAGATTTGACGCAACTGTCTTTAATTTGTTATTATCAAGCACAATAACAGAATCTGCAAATTTTGACAATGCCTCAAGTCCCTCTTCGGCACGAATAAGCCTCGCTTTTTCAACTTCAAAGGGATAGCTTACCATACCTACAACAATTGCACCTTGCTCTTTTGCGATCTGAGCAACAACTGGAGCTGTTCCGGTTCCGGTTCCTCCCCCCATTCCTGCGGTTATAAAACAGAGATCTGCAGCTCCAAGAGCATTCTCAATAGTTGTACGTGACATCTCAGCTGCTCTCTTGCCGATGTCTGGATATCCCCCTGCTCCAAGACCTTTTGTGAGAGACTTGCCAACGAGAATGCGTTTATCTGCTTGATTTATCGCCAAGTGCTGATGGTCAGTGTTAATCGCTATCGTTTCTGCACCAGATACCCCCATGTGGTTAAGGCGGTTTAGCGTATTATTCCCTGCACCTCCACATCCAACAATAACAATTCGTGGTTGCCCACTTATTTCATTATCAAAATTTTTGTTCTGGTTTACTTTTTTGTTGTGGTTTGCAATTTCTCTTTCTCGCTCTGCATTAAATACAGCATCCTTAATAATCGATTGCATGTAATATATCTCCCCCCAAGATCAAAATGTATCATTATCTTTGAGCACGCGGTCTGCCCGCCTTTCAATGAGTTCTCGCACTGCATCACGAACTGCTTCAGAGACGTTTGGAAATTCCCCCGCATCCACCATTCGTTGTAAGACAACAATCTGCTGCTCAGGTAAACGGATTGTGATACGCTTCATCTAATCACCGGCATTCATTAAGTGTCAGACACTTGTCTGCTTATTGTCTGACGCTTAGCAGCCTTACGCAAGACACTACGAGATAAAACATACTTTGATCTTCTTTGGGATAAAGGTTATGCATATGTTTCTCTGATAAAAGGGTTTATATGGCTGTAGAAATGTTTTCTGCATTTAATGAATTTTATTTTTAGAAGAAAATGGTTTATTTGGAAGGATGATGAATTGTACAAGAAAAAAACTGATAATAGGATATTTTTCACATGATGTATGAAATAGATCCCGCTGAGCATGGAGGGAAAATTAAACAGTTTTTAGAGGAAGGATACTCCCTTATTGACTTCAGTGCAAATATCAATCCTCTTCCTCCCACTTTGAATCTTTCAATTGGGCGTGAAGATGTCTGTTTTTACCCTGATGCGTCCTATACGTCGCTAAAAAAAGTAATTGCAGCATATCATGGCTGTGCTCCAGATCAGGTCGCAGTTGGAAATGGTTCTGTGGAGCTTATCCGTTTAATTTGCATGTTGACACTACGTAAAGGAGATCTGGTGCACACTGCTGAGCATACATTTGGTGAGTATGGTATGTCAGCGCGACTGTGTGGTGCATCTACAACCCTTGAACCACATGGTGCCCATCTTCACTTTATCTGTAATCCTGAAAATCCAACAGGAGAAATAGTACAAAAAGAGCAAATGGAAGAGTGTATCATAAAAAGCTCTCAAGATCCGAGTCGTGTTCTTGTTGTTATTGATGAGGCGTTCATTGATCTGGCTGATCCTTGTGCAAGTGTTATTCCCTTTATCAAAAACAGAGAAAAAGTGATAGTTCTTCGTTCCTTAACAAAAAGCTTTGGTATGCCTGGTGTTAGATTTGGGTATGCTATTGGGGAATCTATCATGATACGCAGAATTGAAACACTGCGTGCCCCATGGTCTGTGAATGCACTCTCTGAAAAAATCGCGAAAGAAGCCTTTTCCCGCATGAATGAACTCACTATTTCGCGTGAATACATAAAAAGTGAGCGTGAGTTCATGAAAACGTCTTTTGAATCTGCAGGATTTCAGTGTTCACATGCAGCAGCAAATTACATTCTCATTCAAGCACAACGCCCTGCTATACAGATAGCAGCAGAGATGATTAACCATGGATTCCTTGTGCGCGACTGTACCTCATTTGGACTTCCCTATTCTATACGCGTCGCAGTACGATTGCATGAAGAAAATAAGGCACTTATTGAGGCGCTCATTCCATGTTTGTCATTATAATGGCTGGAGGAAAAGGAACTCGACTAAATATGGGGGAAAAATCACTTGTTTCCCTTTTAAATCGACCTTTACTTGAATGGGTTCTTTATGCCTGCTCTGAAGCAGAATTTCCCTTTCTCATTGCAACAAGTATACACACGCCATATACTGCAAATTACTGTCGCATTCATGGATATCCTCAGTTTCAGACGCAAGGAAATGGATATGTATCTGATCTAGTGGAAGTACTTGAAGAAGTTGATATTACAGGACCTGTTATGACAATTGTCTCAGATCTGGCTGGACTTCGTGGAGCTCACCTTCAGATGGTTCAGAAAGAGTACATGATAGCCGGAAAAGAAGCTTGCTCTGTGTGGGTACCACAACATGTCTGTATCGAGTATGGTTTTTCGTCCTCCTACACCGAAATAGATAATGGTGAGCAGATCGTGCCTGCTGGGGTGAATGTGCTTGATGGAACTGCTTTTGATCGCGAACAAAAAGAGTTTCGATTTATAATAGATGATCCAAGTTTTGCATGTAATATTAATACTCCATCAGATCTTATCTCGGCGCAGTATTTTTTGAAATCTTTTGAACGTAAAAAGTAATTCATCTGATTTCTTTTCATTTGACTTCTCAAAAAGATATTATATTGTTTTGATTCATATATCCAAATAACACATGTATTCGATATCATTCATTTCAATACACATGCCTCCTCCCTCCTTTTGGCGTGCAAGCATAGTAGCCATCCTTATGCTGGCGCTCTGTGCTCCAGGACTCTGTATCGGTATTGATGAAGATCTTCTTACAAAGAGGACAGTTCCTTCATTGACATTTGGCATTACGCCTTCAGCTATCATACAAAACCAGTCTGTAACGCTTTCAGGTGGTTTGTATAATTTTTTAATGACCTACCCTGGACGAGAAATTATTATTGAACGTTCTGTTGAGTACGGTCCATATGAACAGATAGCTTCAGTCATAACTGGAGATGATGGCACCTTTTTGTATCTTGATACACCACCTGGACGCCCTGAACATAAGATCTATTATCGAGTGGCTTATATAGAGGATGGAAGGAGAATTACAGAAACACAGCCCATATATCTCTATCTTGGAACACCAGAGACAGTAGAGATCTCGGAAAGAAGAGATGAAAACAATTCACAGAAAGAGTTCAAGAACCAAACCCAGATTCGAGAGGTTTTCGGGTATCGGTTCATGGTTGACAGCATATTATCTGAAGAGAATGAGCAATATCTTGTTGTTACCGTGTTTATAAATACAGCAATACAAGGTTTGACATCTGGCATAATACTTGCATCACCATGTGGAGATGATCTTGAAATGCTTGCAATCGGTATACCTGGTGAGGATGGAACCATAACGTTCCCCACAATCAAAGGGTGCTCTGAGTATTACACTCTCTGTCCTGTTGTTGATGGAGAGATCACGATGTGCACAGAGCCATTTATCTATACTCAAGATACAGAGGATGCTCTCACGAATCGTCTTGGACAACAGAACTCACAAATTCTTCGCGATTGGCTCAGTACAAGCCAGTTTGGGAATCTTATTCCAAACACATCTGAACATCTTGCTGATGAAGATGAGGTCACAAAAGAGCCTGAGGTCACTTTTGAAACTAGTGATAGTGATACTGGCATTTTCCCAACTCAAATTGGCACTGAACCAATATTTTTGAAACTTTCCCAACCACATGACACTGAGCGTGGAATTCCAACTCTTGTTGAGGTATTTGTAACATCTATGGATGGAACTCCTATTGCTGACGCAGAGATACTATTATTTCTCTCATCTGATCTTGTGTATTGGTACCGCGCTGCAAAGAGTATTACTAACACAGATGGTATTGCTGAGTTTTATGTAGATGCAGGTCGCCTTGTCACATTAAAAGCTCGAGTGGCATTTTTGGGTGATGCTGTCTATTCTATAGGAGAAAGCAATACAATTGTTATTATTTCATGAAATTGAATCTTTCTCTCTATTTTTTCTGAAAATATGTGTACAGCATTTGAAATGAAAAAAGAAATCAATAAATGTGTATATAACAAATTAATACTTAAAACCTCATTTACTTAGGAGTTTTAAAATGAGGAGAAATAGATAATATGAAAATGAGAAGTAAAATCTGTTTTATCGTATTTCTCCTCTCTATTATTTTTTTATCTTGTGCATCTGAAGTAGCAGAACCTATTATTGTTGAATTTTGTCCTGACACGTACCTGTCTGATGAACCCGATGAATACTTTGTTCTCGCTTTAAAAGACCCGCTGACTCAATATAGCATAACAGATGGTGAAGGGACACTGACATTTCCTGTTGGTGCATCCATGCAAGGAAAAAGTACAGTTACCATTGCATACGAGGGTGCTAGATTTTTTGAGGTGCATGGGTACTACCCTGATTTTGAGGTGAAAGGCAGCAGTTATGTGCCTGATATGGTGCAAAAGGGAACATTTCGGCTGGCAAACAAAGGAGATGAGATCACGGTCTTATCTGGAAACCAAGTTCTTGATACGGTTCAGTGGCCAGGCGATGTCACGAGACGAGAAGGACAGGTACATTACCGTGATGTGGATGGAACCTGGGATCCACGGATCTTGATGCTTGGGGGAACTCGCCTTTCTTCAGCATCGTTCTCCAGCGTATCTGGTGTTGCCTTTGTCTCCCCAGACTCTTCTCGCGCTGAATTACTGCGTGCAATTACTGAGGCAAAAAAATCTCTTCTCTTAAATGCATATGAGATATCAGATCAAGAAGTAGCAGAGGCATTATGCACAGCCCACACAAATGGTGTTTCTGTCCGAGTGCTTGTTGAAGGTGGACCTGTTGGGGGTATCTCCAGTGAGGGACACTCTGTTCTCAATCGATTGAATCAGTGTGGTACAGAGGTAAAACAAGTTGGAGGAGGGCAGGTTCATTCTCCATATCGCTTCAATCACGCAAAGTATCTCACAGTCGATAATCGCTGTGTGCTTGTAACAAGCGAGAATATTGGAGTTCATGGCTTTCCTGAGCTTGGAACAAATGGAAATCGGGGATGGGGTGTGTATCTCTGTCATTCAAAGCTTGCTTCATATATGAGTGAGATCTTTTTGGAAGATTTCACAAACCCTGCTTCTGTGCCCATCATTCCCTCATATAGACAAACTCCCCCTCAGGCAAGTGAAAAAAATGATGAGGTTCGCACCTACCATCCCGTTTTTTTACGCTTTTCATTTATGGGTGCTGAGGTCATCCCTGTTGTTGCACCAGATACCAGTTATGAGCTTGTTTCTCTCATTGATCGGGCAACAAAGACCATTGATATTGAACAAGCATATATTTCACAGACAAAAGGTGAGTGGACAGAATTGATGCACCATGTATTTGATGCTGCACGACGTGGTGTCTCAATTCGCATCCTCCTTGACTCGTACTGGTTTAATGTCGTGGGTACAAGTGACAATGATGAGATCGTAGATCAGATCCGTAGAATCGCCTATGATGAAGGTCTCTCTCTTGAAGCAAAGCTCGTTGATCTCCGTGCTACCAATCTCATGAAAATTCATAATAAAGGGGTTATTGTGGATGGAAGTGAAGTTTTTGTCAGTAGCATAAACTGGAATGAAAATTCACCGTCATTCAATCGGGAAGTAGGTATGATCATCAAGAGCACAGAGGTTGCAGGATATTTTACCGAGGTTTTTGAATCAGACTGGAATCCACGCTCTCAGTCTCTCTCTCTCTCGCTTGACCTTGCCGAAGTGCCAAACTCTAGAGGAATCGATATGTTACGACTCTTTGGATTACTTGTGGTTGGATTTATTCTCCTTATCGTCTATTTTAGACGTCATCATCGGTAGTGTTTTTCTGGGTTTGCAAATGAAAAGAAAAAAGGCTGAAAACGAACAAAAGAAGAAATGAGAAGAGTATGATCATTTTATCACTGAATTGGAGATGGAAACAAATCAGATATCAGCTTATGTAAGGCTAATGGAAAAATATGTCCAAAAACTTTCGTTTCCGATTTGAAGGAGTACATATGTGGGTATTTTATGCATTACTTGCTGCACTTTTTGCAGCATTAACTTCCATTTTCGCAAAAATTGGGATTGAGGACGTAAACTCAAATCTTGCGACAGCAATAAGAACGGTGGTGGTACTGGTTATGGCGTGGGGGATTGTGTTTGCCACAGGGAAGTACAATGAAATTGCAGATATCACACAGAGAAGCTGGCTGTTCTTGATTCTTTCTGGTTGTGCCACAGGGTTATCGTGGCTTTTTTACTATAAAGCTCTACAACTTGGAGATGCTTCAAAAGTTGTGCCAGTAGATAAATTCAGCGTTGTCATCAGTATGGTTTTAGCATTTGTTCTCCTGGGTGAAGTTGTGAACACAAAAACCATCATTGGAGGGTTGTTGATAACAATAGGAACACTTGTATTGGTTTTATGATGGCATCTGTTCAAGGATTTCAGATTGTTTCTTTCAAGAGAGAAATGTGTGTTCTTCCCTCTGCATTATGATGAGATAGGAGCAGGAGTTTGCCGTGCAAATCTCCTTTTCAGAGATAATTCCTCTCTTTTTACTGGAACATACTCTTCAATACGAAGCATCCCTGGATCCATGACAGAGATCGTGTATGTACGCTCATCTACCTCTGTGAATGTTTTTCCATTTAAACTCACTGCAATATCTGTGTTTGGTGGGGTATCAATGAAAAGCTGCATCTCCTCTTTTGGATAACAATACATGGTTTCCTGATCCTGAACCTCCTTTCCATAAACATACACACGATATGGTTCTGCAATAGAGAATGTTATAGGAATATTAGCATTCCATCGACTAAGCACTGCTATTAATGTCCCATCCTTCTGGATGTTTCCCTCATATGTTGTTGAGCTTATTGGCACAAGGGGCTCTCCTTCAAACTCCAGCGAAACAAGGGAAAAACCATACTCTGGTTGCATTGAAACAATACATTTTTTATCATCAAAGATGTGGAAAGTCTCGCCATTATGCACCATTTCATTGTTGATGGTGAGTGTTGCACTTCCATATATTCGAACGGTGACTGCACTATATGGAGGCATCAAAGCATCAGATGTTTGAAGGTGTGTAGTTGTTTCACTTGCATCCACATCTGCCACATTTTCTTCTGCCACAACCACATTGCTCATACATAATACAAACATGAAAATACAGATGCACCCCCCTCCCATCTCTGCCCATCTTTGCTTTGGCCAATTCATCTATACTTCTACACCGTCGAAAAAGATAAGGGTGCTCTATGATAGCATAGCGGATGGAGAGGCTGTTATGCTATTCTGATTCTCTCAAGCCATGATTGGAGATCGTAGTTGCACATCTTCTATTAGAACCATATCGGCCATGAATTGCAGCGTTTTAAAAATATAAGATGCCAGTCTATCACTACAGCGCTAGCTAATACAGTACAAAAAGAATAGAACCCATCGTGCCGTCTGTTCGCCATGATAGCATGATATTTCTCCTTTTTGGTACATTTTTAATCCTAGTTAACGCTGTAGTGCTATTCACGCTCATAAAGTTCTGAACGAATGGTTAAAAAGACCGGGCCACGAAGATCTATTTTCTTATTATTATCAGTAATATAGCGCAGCACATGATCTGCAATTTTAATATTGATATCTCCAGCAAGTTTACTCATTTTCGTTTGAAATGTCACCGCCTGGCCAAGGTGCGCATTGTGTTCGATATCTGCAACGGCTTCAGATAATACGGCATGGAGATATGTAATTCCCGTTGACACTCCTTCTTTCTTTGTTGATGCAAATTTTTCAGTATCAGGGAGGCCAAGAATACATCCATCGTGCACCACGATCTCATTCAAGCAGGCAGGTCCACAGAGTTTTGCTCCTTCTTCTGGTTCTTCAAGATATATTTTCATGAACTGACCTTCTAACTCTCCATCAAAAACTAAAAATGAGCAAGGGCCTGGAACTTCATAGTGAGCATGAGCAGTTGATGCAAGAGTTTTAACAAGAGCCCGTCCCGTTCTTGTTTGAGGTTCTTTTGTGAGAATTACTGATTTTGCAATCTCAAAATCTGAGAGTGACTGCCTAAAAAACTGTGGGTGAACCATCTGACGTATATCAGTTGCTTCAGTTGCAATCATAGCAAGACGTTCAACTCCAAGGCCAAGGTTCATAACAGGAACACCAATGTCATACTCTGCAAGGGCTAAGGGAGAGTAGAGGCCAAATGTTGCAACCTCTACCCATCCTTGTGTTGGGTGACGTGCATAGACCTCTGTCTGTGTGTCTGGCATATAGTATTTTGACCGTTTATCATCAGGCTGGAAACGAAAATCTGTATACCCAAATACTTCGAGGAGGGCACGTGAAACTGCTTTTCCATCATCCAGTGTAACATCATCTCCTGCAACGATACAAGATGCAGAGTGATATGTCATGAGGCGTTGTGCATCTTCAGCCTGTTCTCTTCGAAAGCAGCGATCAACAGAGAATAGTTTGATTGGAAGCTCTACTCTGTCCCACAATGCTCCAAGTGTCATAAACCACCCACTTGTCATATGAGAGCGAAGTGTTTGCCGAGAAGATTGAGGGGCAAGGGCTCGAAACTCAGGAAAGACCTGATCAAGAATCTCGACTACTTTTGCATCATCACAAGAAAGGACACAAGCAAGTTCATGTACGAGTTCATCACCATCAATCTCTCCTTTTTTATATCCATGAAGAGTTGTACGGAACTGCTCTTCTTTAGAAGAATCCAGAACACTCCCAATAATCTGCTCTATGGAGCGAAACTGTTCATGACGAATGCCAACATTTGGCCTGGGAAGTCCACCAAGATAAAATACACGATCCAACACTGCCATTGCTTCAGGGCCGAATTGGCGGTATACATCTTGTTCATCGATAATAATGGGATTTTCTGCTTCATCAAACCCAATAGAGAGATATGTTTCACGCAGCTTTTGAATGGTATCAAAAACAGGATGAGATCGAGCTTGTCGATATGCAGATTGAGGGTAGCGGTGTTTTTGAAGAGGTTCAGTCAGGATACTTGGCCCATCATGCCAAGCTGTATCAAAGTGTTTCGTGGCACGTACTTTGAATTGTTCAGGGTTAAATCGCATAATGAGGCTCCAAAGGGATGTATAAGATTCGTATATAGTATGACTAAAACTATGACTATATTACTTTGCAGAATGATGGAAAAATGCTTTCATGTACCCTTGAAATACGGGTATACATAGATATATAGAACGCAACCAAAACAAATGAATGGATATCCGTGAAACCAACGATAGAAGATCCATCTCAAAGCCCGTCATTCTTTTTGCTTCCATATTTATTGGTTTATGGGTGCTTCACTTTATGACACCAATCATCTTGCCGCTCTTGTTTGCCGTCTTAATTGCGATTATTTTCACTCCCCTTATGTTTTGGTTCGTGAAAAAAGGTTGTGGAAATACATCAGCCCTGGTTTTAACCACTATAAGTATGATAATGCTCTTGGCTGGGCTTATTGCAACAGTTGGATACTCGTTTTCCCGCCTTATTGCATCTACCCCTGAGTATTCAGAAAGTATCGGGATGCAGATGGCGCGGCTCTCGGATCAAATCTCCCAAGCACAGATGGACATACTTGATACATACGTTCTCTCAGCCATTGATCTGAATCAAATCGTGGGTTTCGCTGCAGGGATTGGAGCTTCGATTACAGAAGGTATTATCATAGGATGCATTATTGTTGTGCTTGCGATTTTTGTTCTGCATGAAATCTTAACATTACCATCACGGTACAAAGGAGAAGGGTGTTTTATTCCACAAGCTGCTTCTCGGGTCTCAACATTGTTTGCTCAGTTGATTGATTATATGGTTGTGCGTACAAAAATAAACCTTTTTACCGGGTTTGGAACGATGGTTGGCTTGTATATCATTGGTATTGATTTTGCGTATCTTTGGGGTATATGTGCTTTTATTCTTGCATATATTCCATACATTGGATTTACCATCTCTCTTATTCCTGCTGCTATTCTTGGTTTTATACAGTTTGGCATAACTGGTGTTCTTCTTGTTATTATCATATTCAGTGTTGTCAATCTCTTGACAGATGTCTTTCTTTTTCCCTATGTTGCAAGTGCAGATCTCAATCTCTCTCCTTTTATTGTATTTACCTCTGTATTTTTCTGGGCATTTATCCTTGGACCTTTTTCCTCTCTTATTGCAGTTCCAATTACGATGGGTATCAAGATTTTCTTAGAGCAGTATGATGAAACAAAATGGATTGCAGTGTTCATGAGAGGAAATTCAAAGAAGAAGCAACGGCGTATGGAAGTGAGATAAAAGAGGAGAAAAAGAAAAAAAGAAGTTGACCCTCTTTTTTTGTTTTTTCTCTCAAAATTTAGTTTGTTTCTTGGATGGGTCCGTCACTGTTATCTATGAGACTTTGCAGCCAGACTGTTGGTTTAGTTTGTCTTGTGCTTACAGATGACAATGCGTGTACTTATACATGCTCTTCTGTTTCAAAAGTAGCTTCTGGTACTTCGTCAGTAGTGACTTTAATGTAGGTAGATATCTGATCTTGCGTTTTTGTTACATTATTCACTGCCGTTAGAGTGACACGGTACGTTCCTGACTTAGCAAAGGAGTGGAATGGGTTTTGTATATATGATGGAACGCTCTGATCACCAAACTCCCAGACCCACCCATTTGGGGATCCAAGAGAGGTGTCAATGAACTGAACCCCGAGAGGTGCTTTCCCAACCATTGGATCCGCTATAAATGCTGCCCGAACAGGACCTGTAAACTCAATAACATTGATTATTGTTGATACTGTACCTGGTTCTCCTCCATATTTCTTGCTGGATACGGTGAGTGTTACTGGGTACTGACCTGGAGTGTTATATATTATTTGTGGGTTTTTATCTGTTTGTATTCCATATGATCCAAAGTCCCATTCCCAGGTATCAACACTTCCTTTTGATGTGTCTGTAAACCACACTTCGAGTGGCATCTTTCCTTCAACTTTACTATGGGTAAATGATATTTGAATTGGAGTACCAACGTCAATATAATCTTCTTTTGTTTTTGTAAAGAATCCTTGCTCATAAAATGCAGTCACTGCGACTGTGTACATTCCTGGAGATTCGAAGGTATAGTGTATGAATGGTTGATCCGTTTCGATCGTTTTGCCGTCAAGATACCAACTCCACTTCACAGGTTTACCTCCTGTTGTCTCATCTGTAAATAATATCGTCAGTGGTGCCATGCCAACAGTCTTATTTGCACTGAACTCAGGGAATAGTTTTCCTGATGTTGATATTGATGTTGGCGTTTGAGTCCCTGTAACTGCTTGCGTTGGCTCTGTTGTTTGTGTTTTCGTTGGAGTAGTTGTCACTGTTTGCGTTTGTTCTATTGTTTGTGTTTGCGTCGGAGTCCCTGTCACTGCTTGCGCTTGTTCTATTGTTTGTGTTTGCGTCGGAGTAGTTGTCACTGTTTGCGTTTGTTCTATTGTTTGTGTTTGCG
>JAITWW010000134.1 GCA_031285085.1 Candidatus Methanofilum arcanum | reverse complement strand
ATGAGACAGACAATGACAGAAGTGATTACAGACCCGATGGCGAAAATGGTGGAAATAGTGGAAACGGTGAAAACGGTGGAAACGGTGGAAATGGCGGAAACGATGGAATCTGCTACGACGGCGATACTCCATATCCTTGTACAGGCTTTGAAGGCTAAGGATAACTACTCATCCCCTTTTTTTGCGAATCAAATGATTTTTTCTTCTGTTATTTCTAAATGATGGGTTGTACGTGCTTCATGGATATCGGCAACCCTTGTTTTAATATCAATTGTACTTGGATATATTACTCTGAAATAGGAAAGGAGCACAAGTGAACCAATTTTCTGAAGCAATGGATCACATTGGACTTCTCAAAAGTTTCTTCCACCTGTACGGTTGGAAAGGTAATCTACAAGGGCTTTTTGAATCATCCCGCACCGTAACTTACATCCACGTGACTCAAGAGAAAAACAACTCAGCATCATATTCATAAACCATAAATTCTATACATCACAAGCAAGAAATAAACAAGAAAATCTTATGTGAGTTCTCATCTATATGGTCATATACGTCGTTCAGAATTATGGTCAGTTTAATCATCTGATCACTCGTGCTCTTCGTGATATCGATATTGAAGCTAAACTCATTCCAAATACAACGAAACCCCAGGAGGTACAGTCTGGATGTGAGGCAATCATCCTTGGCGGAGGTCCTGATATTGCTCGGGCAGGAAACTGTGCAAAATACCTCGATCTAGGTCTTCCAGTACTTGGTATCTGCCTTGGGCTTCACATCATCTCAGAACACTATGGCACAGCAGTACAGAGTGGCGCAAAAGGAGGATATGGATCTGTCTCGATCGAGCGCAATATGAAAGAAAAACCAATCCCAGAAGATGTCCTTTTTGCAGGATGTCCAGAACGGTTCAGTGTCTGGGCATCACATGCCGATGAACTAACCGCCCTTCCTTCTGGCTTTTCCCGACTTGCAACCTCCTCAATCTGCCCCTATGAAGCCATTGGAAACGCTTCAAAGCAGATCTATGGCGTTCAATGGCATCCGGAAGTAAGCCACACCGAATATGGACTTTTGCTTTTTAAAAACTTCTACCAGATCGTGCGTGAACAAAAGTAACCTATCACATAACGAGATTGCATCAAATATCGAAAGATGCAAGTTCACATGCACCAAATGTGCGGCATGTTGCACAGGCCCAGATGCACTAGTAATCGTAAGCCCACCCGAAATCAGAGCACTCATGAATGCAACCAATCTCTTTTGGGATGAGATGGTAGCTCCATATCCAGAACACCTGGTTGAACAGGGACAACACCTCACATTTGGATGGACACTTCGTCACATAAAAGACCAGTGTATCTTCTTAGAGAGAAACTGCTGCACCGTATATCATCTTCGGCCATGGATCTGCAAAACCTACCCATTCATGATTGACCACGGACAGGTCATAGTATCTGCATGTCAAGGACTGAACAGCAAATCAGACCCGTTCACCATGTCAAAACTCATACAAGATCTCACTTCGCGAACATGTGCAGAAGAAAAAGAAGAAGCAGAGATAGCGTACTGGTACCATATCTTCACGCAGTCCCCACCAGACACAAAAACATCCCTCATCGTTATCGATAGTGAAGGAATAAAACCACAGCCTTAGTCTTTTTCAGATATACGCATCTGTGCTGTTTTACAGTACTCCTCTGAGATATCTATTCCAAGATACTGCCGGTGCAGGCGATGTGCAACACAAGTCGTTGTACCAGCTCCATTAAAAGGATCCAGCACGATATCACCCTGATAACTAAACAACTTCAGACATCTCATTACTAACTCCTCAGGAAACATCGCGGGATGACCATAACCCTTCATATTTCGTTCTGATGAAATTGACCATTTGGCAACAACCCAGGCCTTAAACTCCTCAGCAGTAATATCAATCATATCCTGAGGACCTGCTTTTTTAATCTCTCCTTTACAGAAAATTTCAAGAAATTCCCAAGTATACTTCAGGTATGGACTTGAAGGTCTTTTCCAACTTCCCCATGCAGTGTACTTACAGTTATAATTATTTTTCTCCCACAAAATCTCCCCTTTCCAGATAAGATGTCGACTCATGAGATGATGAGAGATAATATGGTGAATTGGAATATACTCTGAGAAAAGAGGCTGAACATTGACGATAAAACGTCCTCCCCAGGCAAGTACACGAGTACACTCATCAAAAATAGCAAATAGATCAGAAAGATACTGCTCCCAATGCTTTGCATCACCTGCATCATCGGCATCGTACTCCAGTCCAAAATTATACGGAGGTGAGGTCACAATAATATCGATACAGTTATCAGGAAGCTCGCGAAGCACGGCAAGACTATCTCCACAAATTATCTGATCTAAAAACTTCTCTGGAAGTTCATTTCGTATATGTGAAAACTCATGCCCTTGTGCATAAAAATACTCAGTCCTCTTTTTTTTCTTTGCATTACGATCAAGCACCTTTCGCTCACCACTATAGTTAACATAGATCCGTTTTCCAAGGCAGATTCCATATGATCCAATCGCAAGAATATCTGCAAGTGCACAACGAAATGGATTCATTGATGGAGAAGAGTAATGCATGTCAAGATGCACCCGTGAGTACTCCTCAATAATGCTTTGGTGAAGATCAACATCAAAACGATGGAGATAGCAGAGTAAAGTCTCATCCTGTATCTCAAAATAGAGATCTTCAGGAGCTATGCTTTTCAAAAATGCAGAAACTGCCACGATCTCATAAGAAAAAGGAGCATGACCAAGGGGAATAGAAAGCACACGATATTTGCCAGATATACATACCCTCTCTCGACGCTTCCTCGTCTTCATTCCTGTACATGAAAGGACTTTCATAGTAATCTACCCTTTGCATTATGTGCACACACAGACATATGTGTACAGAACAAAGAAAACATGACACCAGAAGCTCCCATGCAAACACCTGCTCATCAGCTTGCACGTGATCATCGTACCATCAGTATTGCAGAATTTTTCGAGAAAAATCGTCATCTTCTTGGCTTTGACTCTCCAACACGTGGAATTATCACAACGGTAAAAGAAGCAGTAGACAATGCCCTTGATGCCTGTGAAGAAGTCGAAATTTTGCCAGACATTTTTATCGGGGTGCATAAACTCTCAGATGGGCTCTACAAGATCATTGTTGAGGATAATGGGCCTGGCATTCTCGCCTCCCACATTCCATTTGTGTTTGGAAAGATCTTATATGGCTCTCGGTTTCATCAGATACGGCAGTCACGGGGGCAACAAGGAATTGGGATCTCAGCAGCTGTTTTATATGCACAATTGACATCAGGCCAGCCAACTCAGATCATCTCGCGATGCAGCTACCACGAGCCAGCACATGAGTTCCTACTTGGGATAGATACTGAGGCAAATGAACCAAATATCGTCTCTCATACTGAGCGGGAATGGGAACGGGCACATGGCACACGCATCGAGATCACCTTAAAAGCAACCTTTTCTGCACGGAAAAGACTCATCGAGTACCTGGCATACAGTTCTGTTGTCAATCCACACACCCGTATCACACTTGATCTTGATGGTGAGCATATGGTGTTTGAGAGAACCGATCACGAACCAATAAAAAAAGCAGAATCAATAAAACCACATCCCCATGGTACCGAACTCGGTCGACTTCAACGTATGATCGCACACAAGGAGCTTCCAAAACACATGACGATACATGCGTTTTTAGTTGATCAATTCTCAAAGATCGGCATAAAAACAGCGGATGAGATCTGCATACACGCACAGATTGAGAAAAACACACCGATATCACATCTAGATCTTGCCACCTTGACAGCACTTCATGCAGCAATGCAACAGGCCAAGATTCCTCCTCCAAATGCTCAGGCATGCCTCTCTCCAATAACCGAAGACCAAATAAGACAAGGAATTTTAAAGGAGTTCAACCCTGACTTTGCTTCTGCAAAGGCGAGAACGGCGATTGTATATGCCGGGCATCCAGTTGTTGTAGAAGCTGCACTTGGATATGGAGGCTCTCTTGAAGCAGAAGGACAAGCCAAGCTTCTTCGATTTGCAAACCGGGTTCCTCTCATGTATCAGCAAGGCGCCTGTATCATAACAGGAGCTATCAGTGCCATAAACTGGCGAAACTATGGACTCAGCCAGCAAGGACTTCCCCTTGGTCCCATCCTTCTCCTGGTGCATGTCGCATCTACGAATGTGCCATTCACTAGTGAGAGTAAAGATGCCATTGCTGCTGTTCCTGAAATAGAAAAGGAGATCACCCTTGCTGTTCAAGAGCTTGGACGAGAATTAAAACTGTTTTTGAGCCGTCGCGACAAGATGCGTCAGTCAGATGAACGGGCTCAAGCGATTTGTTCATTCATTCCAGATATTGCTCAAAAAGTGGCAGAAACACTTGAGCGACCAGTTCCAGATACCAGTCCTATCGAAGGACGCATCCTCAAAAGAGTTGTTGCAAAAAAACAATATCGAGATGGAACCGTGTATCTGTCTGTATCTAACTATACCTCAACAGAGCTTGATATAAGTATATACTGTTTTTCTTCTGATAATCTCTCTTTAGCCTCTCCAAAACCGGTCTACTGCGATGAAAGTGACGGTGAGTACACGGCAGTCTGGAACCTTCATCTTGCATGTGGAGAGAAATGGAGTGCGGAGTTTTTGGGAACAGGAGATGGAACCATTGATCTTCGAGGCACCTCAGATGAACAAAAGGTGGTGATAGATCATGTCTCCTCATAAAAGCACAAAAAAAGCAGATGCACTGGGTCAACTGCTGAGCATCTCTGAAAAGTGGTACCAACAGCTCGAAGCAGGAGAGATCCCATCTATCTCCCTTGCAACGCGAACAAAGCGCAACCTTGCATATGATGAGCAACACGAAGTCTGGAAACTTGGAGACCTTGAGAGAAATCGAGCAGCAGCAACAGAAAAAAGTGCTCGACACATCCTTCGCATGGCATACACTATTGGGTTTTTGAAACATCAGATCACATATGATCGTTCCTCAACGCTTCGTGAGATGTACTATATATCAGAAGGTTGGAAAAAGGCAAAGTTCTCTGATCAGCATGAGTCAAATATGCTTGTTGAAGATCTGGAGATCTTAACAGACACGCAACGTGAACACTTCAATCTCCGTCCAGAAGAAAATGGAGCAAGTATATTCGGCCCGATAGAACTTCGAGAGCAGACCAGGCGTGGTCCAAAAAAAATCCATTGTCAGGATGATGTTGGAGAGGCTGGGTACCAGATTCCAACAACTGTCGAACAGCTTGATCTGCTGGATCATGATGCAGATGTTGTTATCGCAATAGAAACAGGAGGTATGTACGCAAGATTAATTGAGAATCAGTTCGATGAAAGGTGCAACGCAATTTTAGTACATCTCAAAGGTCAGCCCGCACGATCAACACGCCGTCTGCTCAATCGCATCTATGATCGCTTTGAGCTTCCAATAACGGTCTTTACAGATGGAGATCCTTGGTCATATCGTATCTTTGCAAGTGTAGCATATGGCTCAATAAAAAGTGCTCATATATCAGATCTTCTCGCAACGCCATCAGCTCAGTTCATTGGCGTTCAGCCAAGTGACATTCGCGAGTACAATCTCCCCTCAGACAAATTAAATGAACGTGACATCACTGCATTAAAAGCAGAGCTTACAGATCCTCGTTTTATGACTGATTACTGGACTGAACAGATTCATATCCAATTACAACTCAATGTAAAATCAGAACAGCAGGCCTTTGCAAGCAGAGGACTTGATTTTGTAACTGATGAGTACCTCCCATCAAGACTTGCAGACCTTGGGGTTCGATTACGATAACTATGAAAACAA
>JAITWW010000096.1 GCA_031285085.1 Candidatus Methanofilum arcanum | reverse complement strand
GATGAAAAAACCTAATATGATTGAGGATGAGATTGATCGGATCCGTCTGCAAATGTATGAAGAAATGAAAGATATGACACCACAAGAACGTGCTGAACATATGAATCGATTCGGAGAAGCTGCCGCAAAAAAATACGGTTTTAAACGAATTGTCAGGGCAAAAAATACAGATTGATCTCATAACAACCAAAAGTGTAATATCTCAAGAAACGAATATATAAAGCTCCGAGGTGGTAGATGCCCACAAACTTCGATTTCCTCACCACTGATCCACAATTCTCTTCCTTCGCTGATACAGCGGTGCAAGCGGAATTAGTGCTGTCTATCAGCCCGAATTTTTGCGCTACTGGCTGTCGTGCTGCGCTTGAATTTGCGGTCAAATGGATGTACAGCGTGGATCAATCCCTCACCAAGCCCTATGACGACAGCTTGGCAGCATTGGTAGGAGATGAGAAGTTTTGTGACCTCCTTCCTGCAGACCTGCTTCTAAAAATCAGATATATTCGAAAGTTGGGAAACAATGCAACCCATAACCCGAGAAGCGTCACTGCTGACCAGGTTGTCTTATCACTTCAAAATCTACACAGTTTCATGGGCTTTATTGCCCATTGTTACGGCACGGACTATCAGGAAACAGCTTTTGATACCACTTTGTTGACTACTGAAAAGTCAGCTGAACCAGTAGCCGATTCACCACCACCTATCCGCTCTGAGATAGACTTTGACACCCTGATTCATCAGAACATTCCAAAACGAGAAGAACTCACAGCCCGACGAAAACAGAAGCTAAAACAGGGATACGCCGTTAAGCCGATGGACTTTACCGAGGCTCAGACAAGGAGAGCATATATCGATGTCATGCTGGAGGATGCTGGCTGGCAACGTGGGAAAAACTGGAGGGATGAGTATCAAATCGATGAAATGCCTAATAAATCCGGCTTTGGAAAAGCGGATTATGTGCTGTTTGGAGATGATGGCTTACCTCTTGCTGTTATCGAGGCAAAACGTACAAGCAGGAACGTAGAAGAAGGTCGCCAGCAAGCCGTGCTATATGTTGATTTTTTGGAGAAGAAATATGGACAACGCCCAATCATCTTCCTAACCAATGGCTATGAAATCAGCATCTGGAACGATAAGTACTATCCTGAACGCACAGTATCAGGTATCTACTCCAAACGGGACCTGGAAAAAGAGTTCAACAAGATAAAAGACCGCAAACCCCTGAAAGCTGTGCAGGTCAATGATGAAATCTCCAACCGCTATTATCAGAAAGAAGCAATTCAAGCTGTCTGTGAAACATTAGGGGAACGTAACCGCAGAAAAGCACTCCTGGTTATGGCAACTGGCAGTGGTAAGACGAGAACAGTCATATCCATTGTGGATGTGCTTATTCGCCATGGTTGGGTAAAGAACATATTATTCTTGGCTGACCGAAGCGCTCTTGTAACTCAAGCAAAACGTGCTTTTCATAACCTCATGCCAAACCTCTCTCTCTGTAATCTCAGCGAAAATAAGGCAGATGCTTCCGCCCGTGCGGTATTTTCCACATACCAAACTATGATAAACTGCATCGACGATACCCGCGACGATCAGGGTGAACGCTTGTTTACCACCGGCCATTTTGATCTCATCATTGTGGATGAGGCACATCGCAGTATTTACAACCGATACAAGGACATTTTCACTTATTTTGACGCTTTACTGGTTGGACTGACTGCCACTCCAAAGGATGAGATAGACAAGAACACCTATGAGATCTTCGATCTGGAAAGTGGGGTACCTACCTATGGCTATGAACTCTCCCAGGCGGTACAAGACGGGTATCTCGTAGATTTTGTTTCCATCGAGTCGGAGCTCAAGTTTATCAGCCAGGGCATCACCTACGATGATCTCACCCCCGAAGAAAAAGTGGAATATGAAAAGACCTTTTCTGACGAAGATGGAAATGTGCCTCCATCCATAGAATCCAGCGCACTCAATGAATGGCTCTTCAACTACGACACCATCAAAAAGGCGCTGCATATTCTCATGAAAAATGGGCAGCATATTGATTTTAACACCAAAATTGGAAAGACGATCATATTTGCGAAGAGTCACAATCATGCCGAAAAGATTCTGGAAGTGTGGAACAAAGAGTTCCCAGACTATCCCTCTCACTACTGTCGTGTCATTGACAACTATACAAATTACGCACAGAGCCTGATTGACGATTTTTCTGATCCAAAGAAATATCCACAGATTGCTGTGTCAGTGGATATGTTAGATACTGGCATAGATGTGCCAGAGATTTTAAATCTTGTTTTCTTTAAAAAAGTATTCAGCCGTGCGAAATTTTGGCAGATGGTTGGACGTGGTACACGACTCTGCGAAGGGCTCATTGATGGAGAAGATAAGAAGCAATTTTATATCTTTGATCTGTGCGGCAATTTTTCTTTTTTCCGTCTGAACACGAAAGGTCGCGATGCAGGACCCGTCACCACTTTACAAGAACGAATGTTCAACACAAAGGTCGAGATGGTGCGGTGTCTGCAAGAGTTAGCTTTTCAAACTGATGAACTCAAGGACTATCGCACTGAACTGGTGCGAAATCTGGCGGCAAGCACCCAAGCACTTAATCGAGACAATTTTTCCGTGAAACAACACCTCAGAGCTATAGACCAGTTTCAAAATGAAGACGATTTTACGACGCTGACATATGAAAATACAGTGCAAATAGCTGAACACATCGCACCTCTTATCCCACCCATGTGGGATAAAATCTCCACCGCACGGTTTGATATGCTGCTTTATCAGATAGAACTTTCCTTGCTTGCAGGAAAATCATATAAAAAAGCAAAAAATGATCTTATTAAAAAAGCCAGTGAACTGTCACGCTACGCTAATATCCCAGCTGTTGCGGCACAGAAAGAAATCATTGAGCAAATTTTGCATACCGATTTTCTGGAGCAGGCAGGAATAATGGATTATGAGGATATCCGTAGAAGGTTACGCGACCTTATCGACTTTATCCCTAGTGAAGAACGCAGTCGTTACGACACCAATTTCACCGACGACATCCTATCACAGGAGTGGAATGAATCACAGCTTGACAACGACGATCTTGCCAACTACAAGAAAAAAGTCAACTACTATATTTCACAACACCAGGACATTCCGGTCATAGCTAAACTGAAAGGAAATGTGCCCTTGATGAACTCCGATGTGAAAGAGCTTGAGCAGATCCTCTGGAGCGAACTTGGAACCAAGGAGCAGTATGATGAACAATATGGTCAAACTCCACTGGGAGAACTGGTGCGTTCCATCGTAGGGCTCAGCAGGCAGGCAGCAAATGATTCATTTTCTATGTTTATGAATAATTATCAGCTAGACAGCCGTCAGATGCATTTCGTGAAACAGATCGTGAATTACATTGTCACGAATGGTATGATGAAAGATCTTGCCATACTGCAGGAGAGTCCATTTTCGGATATGGGTAGTGTGAGTGAGATATTTGATGAAGGGATGATCATGGATTTGCGGGAGATGATTCAAAGAATAAATGAAAATGCTGTTGCAATGGTATGATAGAAAAATGCGAGGAAAAGTGGTAAAAATGGAAGTTTAAATGTTGGTGACTTTTTTTTGATCTCATCGAAAAAATTGAATTGATGAAAAAGGCCCTCCTTGCACGGATAATTCTTACGATGCGAAATAAACGCGATTATTGTGTGGGGACTGAGGGAGGAAAATCGAATGACTAAACTGAACGCCGTGGAATATGAATCATTTGAAGACATCAAGCAAACCGACGAAAACTGTGTGGAATACTGGCTTGCCCGGGATTTGCAAACAACACTGCTTTATAAAGAGTGGCGTAACTTCCACAAGGTCATCGACCGCGCCATTCTTGCGTGCAAGAACAGCGGATTAGAAATTGGTGAGCATTTTGTTGAGGTCAACAAAACGATTAAAATGCCTAATTCTGCGGAAAAGAAAGTCATTGACTACAAGCTGACCCGATATGCCTGTTATCTCATTGTCCAAAATGGAGATCCACGAAAGGAAATTATCGCGCTTGGTCAAACCTATTTTGCTATACAGACGCGAAGGCAGGAACTGGCTGATACATTTAATCAGCTTGACGAAAACAATAAACGTCTTATTGTACGTGGAAATATCAAACAATGGAACCAGCTATTAGCCGAATCCGCACACAATGCAGGAGTTATTACCGATGAAGAGTTTGCCATATTTCAAAACGCTGGCTATATGGGGTTGTACGGTGGGCTTACCGTTGCGGATATACACAGGCGCAAGGGCTTAAAGAATAAAGAGAAAATCCTTGACTTTATGGGAAGCACCGAACTGATCGCCAACCTGTTTCGTATATCGCAAACGGAGGAAAAAATACGTTTGGATAGCACTTCATCGGCAATCGAAGCGAATGAAACGCATTATCAAATAGCAGAAAAAATCCGAGGCGCTATGGTTGCTATGGGGACGACCTTGCCGGAAAACCTTCCAAGACCCGACAAGAGCATACAAGTCATTGAGCGCGAAGAAATCAAGAAACTCAGAAATACCAAAACCAAACTGATGCTTGACGAATAGAGGTGGTAGCAATGACGAAACTTGAAAACCTGATAGCGGATCTTTGCCCGGATGGGGTGGAGTATGTGTCCATTGGTACTATTGCTGATTGGTATCACTACAGCGCCAACAATCATCATGTGAACAAAATGGCAGATTTTGGCAGTGGTTATCACCGTGAAAAATGCATTTTTCTTCTGCATTTCTACACGAAAATTATCCGTGATAGATATGGACTCCAGAGTTAATCACGCCTGACAAAATGAGGAAAGAATTATGGAAAATGCTTTGGATAAATTGACAATACGCGGATTTAAGTCAATCAGGGAATTGGAAGAGTTTCAATTGAAAAATTTAAACGTTCTTGTCGGTGCTAATGGCACAGGAAAAAGCAATTTCATTTCTTTTTTCAAGATGCTCCACAGTCTGATGGATGGCAATATTGCTCATTATGTTCGAATGAATGGTGGAATGAGTGATATTCTGTATAATGGACCAAAAAATACAGAAAAAATGGAATTTGAGATGCGGTTTGGCATCAGAGGATACCGCTTTACACTCATTCCTACCATTAAAGACGGAGTTGCATTGGCAAATGAAGCCCGTTTTTATGAACATGGAGAGTCAGGTTGGTGGCGACTTGGTGATAGCGACGATACCTTGCCATTGCTCATAAAAGAGGTGGAGAGCGAGACTCAGGATTCCAAGTACAGTAAACCTGTTTATAATGCAATACAGTCATGGAAAATATATCATTTTCATGACACGAGCTCAAATGCGCCAATGCGGGGGTGGGAGATAGTCGAGGATAATGAAACACTTCGTCAAAATGCTTCCAATATTGCACCGTTTTTGCTTCGATTGCGGAAGGAATACAAGGAGGAGTACCGTGAGATCGTTCGTGTTTGTCAGATTGTCATGCCATATCTGAAAGATTTCTTGCTTACTATACAAGTATATGGGAACTCTAATGAGATAAAAAAAGTCAATCTTTCATGGAGAACGAAGAACTCTGACTTTCCCATGCAACCCCACCATTTATCAGATGGAACTATTCGTTTTATTTGCCTGGCAACCGCACTTTTGCAGCCAAAGCTTCCAACCACACTCATTATTGACGAACCTGAACTTGGGCTTCACCCTGAAGCAATACGTATCCTTGGCGAACTCATTCAATCAGCAGCAGAACGAACACAAATTATTGTAGCAACTCAGTCACCATTGTTAATTGACCAATTTAACGTTGATGATATCGTAGTAGTAAATCGCAGAGGTGAAGAGTCTGTTTTTGAACGACTGAATAGATCGAATTTTGATACATGGTTAGAAGACTATTCTGCTGGTGAACTCTGGGTAAAAAATGTCATACCTGGAGGTATCAGCTATGAATAGCGCCATTCAAATAATGGTACTTGTCGAAGGACAGACAGAAAAGACATTCATTAAAAGCTTACTCTCTCCATATCTCGCTGATCTTACTGACCAGAACATTTTTCTAATACCCACATTAGCAGGAAAACAAGGTGGGGATGTGCGTTTTTCTCGCTACCAAAAAGACATTGGCCATCATTTAAAACAACGCCCAGATACGTATATCACGCTCATGGTGGATTTTTATGGTATTAGAAATGATTGGCCGGGATTTAAAGAGGCAAAACAACAGTCTATGCATTCAAAAAAAGCTGCTATTATGAATCAGGAGACTGAAAAAAGGATACAGGAGCTATTCCCTGAACAAAACCATCGTTTCATTCCCTATGTCTCTATGCATGAAATTGAAGCATTATATTTTAGTGATCCTGCAAGCATTGCCAATATAATGAACATAAATGAAAAAAGGATAGAATCTATTTTGGAAGATTGTGATGGACCGGAAGCGATTAATGACAGCCCTAAAACTTCTCCTTCAAAAAGATTGGAGGAACTCTCTCCAACATTCAAGAAAATATCCACAGGAATTGCTATAGCAGAAGCAGTCGGTATCAAACGAATGCGGGAACAATGTCCTTTATTTAACGAGTGGATTTGCAAAATAGAATGTGTAGGACATTGATAAGTGCTCATGCATCTCAATTCCTTTCCTCCCTGCTTTTAGATTTTAAAAAGAGATGTTCTGTCAGGAGATAGATCCTCATTCAAAAAAAGTTACGGGATTTATAAGCAAATAATTGGGAATCACAGTAAATTCTCCCAAAAGGAGAAAACATAAACCTCTTTTTAATGTGAATTTTTCATTGTTTTATACTACAAACTCCGAACTGTGCTTCGAAATGGTAAAAATTCTCTCTGGCACCGTTATGAGGTGCAGATGCCTGGGTGGAGGAGCTACACGAGAAAAAGCGTAAAAAAAGAAAAAGGTCTCCTTATCACGCATGAATCATAATAAGCATCATCTTAAAATCAGTACATGCGTACACAGCATGAGGAATATCTGCTGGCATAATAATCAGCTCTCCACACTTCAGCTGATGAGAAACACCATCAATCACAACCCGCACCTCTCCCTCCAAGACATACAATATCGCATCAAAAGGAGCAGTATGTTCTGAAAGCCCCTCTCCTGCACTGAATGCAAAAATGGTCACCGTTCCAGAGCTGCTAAAAGCAAGCATCCGACTTACTACGGACCCATCCTGATAGGCAACCAAATCTCCTGGATTCAACACTTTTCCTTTTAACGCTTCATAATCAGACATTATAGCGTTCTCCATCAATTGGTGACAAAGCAATCGTCACACTCACTCCTTCAATATCCCAATCCTTATCTATCTGCGAGAGCTTTTCGGGTGGACGAAGTCCATGTTTGTCATAAAACACATACTCTGTTGCTCGAACCTCTCTCGCGATAAG
>JAITWW010000054.1 GCA_031285085.1 Candidatus Methanofilum arcanum | reverse complement strand
ATTCTTTTCGAGCTTAAAAAGAGTGAAGGTGATACACTCAGTGAGACTACATACGAAGCAATGGTAATGGTGAAAAAGTGAATGTGCACCTGTATGTTGCACAGGGATACTCACAGGTGCAGCGACTCATTCGGGCAGCTGTTCATACATTGCAGACAAAGTATACATTCGGTCCCATTCGTTCTCTTGCGGCTATTATCTGTCATATCAACATCCATCGGGCATTCTTTTTTGCATTTGCCGCAGTTTATACATGTTTTCAGATCGCATTTAACTCGCAGGATTGAAAAATAACTTGCAGGCTTCAAAAAAACAGTAACCGGACATATATATTTACAAAAAGCCCTGTTATCTTTTAGTCTAATCGCCAAACCGATCCCAACGCCATAATACAAGAGATTTCCAATAATAAAACTCCAGAACATTATTTTTTCTATATCCGCTACCTTGAATACAAATAAAGCAGCGACAAAAAGCAAAGAAGCAGCAAATACTATGTAACGGATGAAAACAATGTTTTTGCGTGGGTTTTGACGGATTTTATAAGGCAGTAGATCAAGTATCATGGCGGTCCAACAACCATATCCGCACCAACCCCTCCCAAAAAGAAATGGTCCTACTATTTTTGCAATCAAATAATGCATAACAGCGGCTCCAAAGACCCCAAGAAAAAGACAGTACCAAAATCCCTCAATCATGATATTTTGATGTGAGAGGAGACCCAAATTAATCAAGATAAACGAGCCAACAACTAACTGCACAACATTTCTCGCATATTTCACTTTTGCAGTATAAAGAGCGATCACCAGTGCAAAAAAAATCCCGATACATGAAAAAGTCAAAAAATAAAGCGGATTCTGGAATGACTGCCAGAAAATGATTGCAATTACTTCAAACAGAAAAAACACGAAGATAGAATATTTATATTTCATTATTGATTTCATTTTATCATTTTCTCTCCTTTGAAGGTTTTCAGTAAAGCAACACTCGTGTGAAGCGTACATCGCCCAGTGATCTCAAACACTGCTTGTGCTCACTATCACCAATCATGCCTTTTCAAACTGCGACACCACGAGGACAACACATTGGCACATACGCTTAGCCTTCTGTATACCATGTGCAATTGTCATATGTTTCACGTACATATAACACAATACCCTGCTTCGTCCAGTATGGGCATTACACGCACTTCAAACCCAGCATTTTTACTTGCGGTAATGATTTGTTCCACCGTGTACTTATGATACCCAAACTGTGTGTGTGACAATCTGCTCAATGTTTCGTTTGAATAAAAAGTATTCATAAAAAACCCGCTTGGCTTCAGTACTCTGCGGATCTCTACCATTACTCCTTTTAGACTCTCCCAAAAATACACGGTGTTTATCGTATACACTTTATCAAATGTGTCATCTAAAAACGCCATTGAATGTGCATTTTGGCAGGAAAAACTTATTTTTCCCTCCTTTATCAGTTTTTTGTTGCGATGCTCTGCGGTTTTTAGAATGCTCTTTGAAATATCAATTCCTGTACATACACACGAATATTGCTTTGCAAGCCCAGCCAAAACATAGCCATTTCCACAACCTATATCCAATACATGATCAGCAGAAGATAGTGACAGAAAACGTTTGGTCTCTTCATACATCGGTTGGTTCTGTTTGCTCATAATGGCGGACACAACCCTACCGCCAACTCCATTTGGAGCTTTACATTGTTTGGCAATATAGCTGTCTAAACCCATGGACCATCCCCTACTTTATGACATGAATTGATTGCATTGCTTTTAAAATTACCATACCACACGTTCCATCATCAAAAGAGGAGTTTAGGTTGTATCGTGGTGTGAACATATATAAAAAACAATAATACTATGCGGCCCTATGAAAGTGGCTATGAATGAGATCAGCTGATCTCATGCATGTAAAAAAAGCCGAGATGTGCAAGAGCATATCCTGCACACAGCACTTCTTCCTGCATCAAATCATGCAACATTAGCTTGATTCAAGTGGTTTTAGAATGTAGCCCTTGTCCGCTAAACTATATGCACACTCATACTGAAGAAGGCTATAACATACCCCATCACAACTTCCTTGATTGATCTTACAGAGAACCTGTTTTTTCGAGACTTCATCCATCACGCATGAGTTTAATTTAAGGGTATAACAAGCCCCATTGCAGTTATCTTCACGTGCCCTGCACAGAAGGGTAGTATCACTGTAACTATCATATGCACAATGATAATTATTTGGATTATAACATTTCCCATTGCATGCCTCCTCATTTAGTTTACATAGCGTACATTGCTCACTTGTAGGATCATCAGTACATGCATAGAGGCGCGGGTTATAGCATTCGCCCTTATAGGCATTCATATCAGATTTACAAAGAGTATATTTGCCATCAAGGACATCGTCAGGGACGCATGCTTGAGCGGGAGTTTTAAAACATTTTCCATTGCAACTACCCCCCTCTGCTGCAGAACAGAACACTACTTCATCAGTGGCAATATCACGAAAACACTTAGACCGTGCTGGATCATAACACTCACCATTACAGCTTGCTGCTTCGCGTAATTTGCAAGGAATTTCCTCCTTGGTAATCTGATCAGTTACGCATGTTTGCGTGCGAAGATCATAACACTCACCATTGCATACCCCCTGATCCTCTTTGCAAACAACGCTCTCTTCAGAGGATGAGGCAGCAAAGACAGGCCCTGTGAATCCTGCAATAAGAATAGCAATAGCAACAAGGAACAGAGTATTATAGGAAAGCCATTTGCTCATCAATAACATAGAATGATGTAGGTTAAAACTCTTTTCCTCCATCTTTCTCTCCCTTGCGAGAGCAGATGAACGTACCTGATACCATACCGCTGTAATTATATACACGAAAAATGAACTTTTGTAAGTACAATTGGTATTTGATGTGAAAGAAAAGATAACTTGCCTGGACCTGCCATCTCTCTCTTTACCGGTAGGTATATCAAATCAAGTTACTTCTTTTCCATTCTTTTTCCTTTCATTTCATTTTTTTAGATAGGACTACGAAGCACAGCTAGATCGCTGAGCCGTAGTCCATGTAATGGGGTTACCTTTGTACCGGATGGTTTATTATGTTAACATTATTTGGAATCTCTGATCCTTATGTTTGGATAGGATATGTAACTGCAATTGGATCCACCATTGTGTGTATCCTGTACGGCCTTCTTAGTGGACGAAGCGATAGCAATGGAGGGAATCATAGTGATTGATCCTATTGTTCTTGCGGTAATAGTTGCTATTTATGTATCTATAGTAATTTATCTAGGATATATAGGATATCGAAAAACAAAAGGAAGTGAAGACTTCCTTGTTGCAGGAAGGAAGATTCATCCGGCTTTGCTTGGTCTTTCATATGGTGCAACATTCATCAGCACCTCTGCTATCGTAGGATTTGGAGGTATTGCCGCACAGCTTGGAATGGGCCTGATATGGCTGACAGTTCTTTGTGTCATTGTCGGTGTGTTGATTGCATTTATTGTATTTGGAAAAAAGACACGGGAGATTGGATCTCGCCTTCAGGCTGTGACATATCCAGATCTCATGGGGAAGTGCTACAACTCACCCACTATTCAAAGAATTACATGTGCTGTCATCATTGCAGGTATGCCGATCTATACTGCCGCAATTCTCATTGGAGGAGCTAGATTTATAGAAACAAGTCTCTCAGTCCAGTATGATGTAGCCTTGCTTGGGTTTGCAATCATTGTCTCTGCCTATGTCATATTAGGAGGATTAATTGCAGTTATTTATACAGATGTAATGCAAGGCGTTATCATGCTCATTGGCATGAGTATCCTTCTTGTTTTGACCTATGTGTATCTTGGAGGGGTAACTGCGGCACATTCTGCACTTGATGCCATGAGAGATCTCGTTCCAGCAGTGCTTGCAGAGACAGGAATGACAGGATGGACATCTATGCCTCTGTTTTTGTCTCCGATGTGGCAAACCGTGATCACTACGATGGTGCTTGGTGTTGGTATTGGTGTACTTGCACAGCCTCAACTTGTTGTTAGGTTCTTAACCGTTAAGGATGACGCTTCAATTCGCCGAGCAATTATGTTTGGAGGTCCATTTATCCTTATCACGACCGGTGTTGCATTCACGATCGGACCACTTACAAATGTATGGTTCATGCGTGAGTTTGGCATGCTTGCTGTGGATGCAGCAGGTGGAAATGTTGATTCAGTCATTCCTCTGTTCATCACGTCATCGATGCCTGATATCTTTGTTGTTATCTTTATGCTTGCCTTACTCTCAGCAGCAATGTCAACACTGAGTGCTCTGTACCACACGATGGGTACAACCATTGGGTATGATATTGGAAAGGAGTTATGTGATGGGCAGCCTTCCATGCGTCTGATACAGGTTGGAACAGGATGCATGATTATTGTGAGCACCGTCATTGCATATCTCATGCCCGCAAATATCATCGCACGTGCTACCGTTATTTTCATGGGATTATGTACAGCAACCCTTCTTCCTGCCTATGCTCATGCCATGTATTCACCGCGTCCATCTCCATCTTCTGCAAAGGTGAGTATGATTGTTGGAGCCATTTTTTGGTTATTATGGACGGTGTTTGTGCATGTAAAAGAATCTAGCGTGATTGGTCTGTCAAAGCTCCTCTTTGGTGTTCCAACCATCTCAGAGACATGGGCGATGGTTGATCCAATCGCAGTTGCACTGCCGATATCTGCACTCACACTTCTATGTATGTTAGCATATGAGAGAGTGAAATCAGGTCGGAGAAAAACGGCTTAATTCCTTAAAACTCTCTATTTTTCGCATTTTGTTTATTCCACTTAGAAATCGATTTATGAAACATTTCTTTCTCCTTCTGATAACCTTTTTTATCGTTCACAAATTTATTTTCACGAATTTGAGAAAGGTAACGCTCCCAGTGCTCACGCGGCAATGTTCCATCAGCAAGGGCGCTCAGAACTGCACAACTGGGCTCAGTTCTATGCTGACAGTTACTAAAACGGCACTTCGTGAATAAATCCTCCACATCAGTAAAACTAGCACTGATGCCTTCGCTTGCATCGAACAAACCAAGTTCCCTCATACCTGGTGTATCAATGACCATTGCGCCAGAAGGAAGCATGAAAAGCTGGCGATGAGTGGTTGTATGACGTCCCCGGCTATCATCTTCGCGTATTTCTTTCACAGCCATTACTTCTTTACTCATGAGCGCATTCAGGAGCGAAGATTTGCCAACACCAGACATACCAAGGAATACCACGGTTTTTTTGGGTTTTAAATAATCATGAACTGCATTGAGTCCAAAGCCAGTGTGCGCTGAAATTACGTGTACAGGAACATCGGGGGAAGCTTGCTTGACATCATGTAATGGGGTATTGAAATCTTCCACCACATCAGCTTTAGTAAGAATAATAACTGGTTGACCACCGCTTTGACGTGCCTGCGTCAGGTAACGAATAATTCGATTGATGTTGAAATCCCAATTCAAGGACGAAAGAATAAAAGCATAATCGAAATTCGTTGCGACGACTTGTTCCAGAACGGTTTTTGCATACTCTGTCGCATGACCCGAAAAATCTGCACGAGAAAACTTTGAATGTCTGGGCAGGAGTGTGGCAATACGCGAATTTCCATGGTCATTATAGTGCAGTAGCACAAAATCACCGACACATGGAAAATCCTCGCGGCTTTCTGCGTTGTGGTAGAGTGAACCTTTGAGGACGGCAGTTACTTCACCACGCTCAGTTATAGCTTTATAATGTGATCCTCGGTGTTCTGTGATTCTTGCGGGCAATAACCCACTAGGAGGAGGTTCAGTTTCGATATAGCCATATTGTTTCAGATCGATCATCTCATCTCGCCTAAATGAAAGTTATTTTTGAGCTGATGTGTTGGCAAAGACAATTGCTATATCATTTGCTAAAACCTGTTTACAATCTTTGTGCCGGTGTTGTATTTGAGAGATTTAGCATAATGTGGAATTTTATAGAGCAAAAGGAACACAACAGTGCTAACAGAGATCATGCAAACAAAAATGAAGAGTGTATGGGTGCTGTAACACCAGATAGAGATGCAGAAAATGTCTTAATATAAAAAATCTACTCAGATCTGCATGGAATTGAGTGCCGCATGCACTATCTTTCTCCATACCGCTGGTTCTTGAGGATGAAGTGAGAGAGCTTTTATCTTATCGCCATCATCTGGGCGATCAAGTCTGTCGAGGGTACGCTGTGCGGTCTCAATGATCCAGCAATCACGCACATCTTTTTCTACAGATGCAATCATCTCTGCTCGAAGTGAAACAAGGTTTCTCCCATCCGGTGAGGCATAGAGATTTGGCTTTCCAACAACCAAAACAAATAAAGGAGGTGTCAGCTTCTCGATCTGATGCATCGCTTCTGCTTGATAGGAACCTACATTTAAAAAAAACGTCCCAGTAGGATCTACAACCCGAGCACGATAAAAGAGAGCTTCACCCTCTGACTTCTGTACATCAGTTAATGTTCCAGCGATACATACACGACTACATCGTTCTCCTGTTGGAAGAAGAGAGTATGTAGGGCTCCATTCATCAGTTCCTTCACGGAACTGGTGTGCAATCTCACGAAACTCAGCAGCAAAAACTCGTTTTGCAGGCTCGCGGATAAACCTTCCTGTTCTTTGTTCTTGTTGTGCAGCTTCACTCATTGACATCACACCTGTTTAATAACTCTGCTTGCTTTTGGGGATCATATGAACGTACATGACATTCACTTGCAAATAGTCGCTTGTCAATCAACATGCCAGTACATTCGAAATATCTCCCTTGGAGCATGTCAGTTATTTCATATAGTACTGCATCAGGTCCAAGGGGATTATTTTCAGCAGTCTCCTTGGCAGAGGTAATTGAGATGCCTGTTAACTTTGTGACAACCTCAGCAGGAAGGGTAATTTCCCATGTCTCCATTCCATCATCAAGCCAGGCACGAATCCGCAGATCATACTCCCATGTTGACTGAATGTCATGCTCAAAACAGAGATTCTGCCTTGAGAGAGCTTTTCCACATCCTTCTACGGGGCAGCGCTTGATAAGTCCTGAGCCTTGAATAACATTGACAAGTACTCCCTCAACCATGGTTTCCTGGGATGGAACCGAGATCGTTGCTCCTTCCTCAGGAAGATAGGTAGAACCATTGAGCGTAATGGAGAACTGATCATTAAATATACTCACATTCGTATAGAATATCTTGTATACCATGTCCGACTCTAAGCGGCCCATATTGTCATCTTTCCAGATCGTGAATCTAATAGTGCCGGTTTCATCTCCAAGTAACCCAGACTGGAGCAGGCGTTCATGATTTGGTTCCCATTCCTGGATGACCTTACCCCGAATGGAAAAAACACCCTGACGAAGCTCGTGAATGGGTGTGATTGCTGGAACAAGTGCACGATCTTCTTCTATCTTCGTTATCTTGGTGTAAGATGAGAGACGAAGGCTTAAACTTCCTTTATACTCACTGACAGATGCATATTCAATCTTGTACCAGTTATTATCTTCAAGGGGTGTAATATTATCTCCTTGAAAGAGGGAAAATCGTATTCCTCCGCTTTCATCAGCGATTACGCCAACCTGAGCAAGAGATTGACTTTGCGGGTTTGCGATAGAGATGATCTTTCCTTCAATTGATACAAGCCCTGACGTGGCATCACCGATACTTGTGCGGGGGAGTGCGGGGGTATCATTTCCTTCAAGAGGAAGCAGTGATGAGCCTGAATGAACTTTAAAACTCAGGCGATTATTATATTCGTCAATAACAACATTTGAAAACCGATAAAAAGATCCTTCTTCTACTTTTGGCGCATTGGCACGTGCCCAGATCGTAAATCCCATCTCTCCAGACACATCTGCAAAGATACCGCTCTGAGCAATTGAAGGAGAGCGTGGTTCAAATAATTTGAGAATAATGCCTTCAAGAGAGACCCATTCCTCAGGAGTACAATCAGCAACACGGGAGATGTCGCTCTTTTGAGAGCCATCACCAACGCTTGGCCCTGCTTCCCCATGTTCCTGAGTAGAAATGGGTATTGTTGGCTCAATTGGTGTTATTGTTGATCTTCCACTGACTTTAAAGCTGAGTTTTTCATTAAACTCACTTATCTCAACATCGGTAAATCGATATGATGAACCGGCTTCCACCTTTGGCATCTTTGCATCTGCCCAGATCGTGAATGTCATCTCTGCTGATGCATCTCTCAGTACTCCACTTTGAGCAACAGTTGGAGAACGTGGGTCAAACAGACGCATGACTGTTCCTTCAATATGAATAATATCATGTGCAACTCCACTTGCAAGTGGGGTAATGACCTTCTCTGCCTGTTCACTTGGTGCAGCAGAGATCGAAGCAAACTCAGACTCTAGATCAAATCTTTTTGCGAAATCATTCATTGCGGAGCGTTCTGCTTCATTTGGAGGAATACCAAACTCATGAATAAATCGAGACAGTCTTCCAATGACCTCATCTCGATCTAATGTCTGACCTTTTTCTGCAAACGTTGCAATGATCCGATCTGCAATCTCCTCTATTTCCATTTTCTCTCCCTATCTATACTATAGTTCTTATTATCCTCTATTTAAGTGCGAACCAAATGGTGCGAAAGTGAACATAAGGTACATGATATGATATGATATTTTCAGGTATAGTATGTGTTCATGTTAGTCTTGTTAAGATCACTTTCCTGCGATAAAACAAAGTAATTATCATTACAGCGCCAACTAATGCTGTGCAAAACTAATAATCTATGATATTCTTTCTCGAAGGGTTTGACAAGGATACATTGATGGAGCGTTATGGGGTAAATTGAGGATGAAATCGAAAATTACCCCATATAAGATGAAGAAAATGTACGGAGTGACCTTATTATGATGATCCAAACGCTTGTAGACTAGAGCCCAACACTGCTAAAAGGTTCTGGCATTACAGAAATAAGTGTGCAAGGCCTTGAAAAAGAACTCATGTTGTTTCTTGGAGAGTTTGGTCCATGTTTTCCTAGGAGTGAAGGTCGTGCAAACTTCGCCATCATAATCAAGGGGTTGCTCAGTGACTTGGAAAGGAAATCAATTGAACCATAGCATTGCGTTATGGAGGTATTACGAGGGTAAAGTCGCTTCAAACAGTTATGGGTGCACCCTACTTCGTTGATGACGAAATACTGTTGCGGTTCTACCAAGAACAACTGGCAGAGGCTATATCTGAAGCAAATGATATGTTCAATGTGGATGGGACCCCATATTTATTAATAAATTCCTAGTTGGAACTGTAGTGATAGACTAGCCCCCAAAAGGATAATGATCATATGAGGAAGCAAAAAATATATTTGGAAACGACTCTGTTTAATTATTATTTCGATGAAGAGAGGGATGCTCATGCTGATACTGTCAAACTGTTTGAAGATGTTGCAGCAGGGAAATATGAAGCATATACGTCAGATTATGTAGTGCGTGAATTAGAAAATACAGAAAGTGAAAAACGCCATAAAATGCTTGCACTTATCGGTCAATACAGCATAACGCTTTTAGCATTGGATCAAGAAGCCGAACAACTCGCGAATGCCTATGTTGAGCAGGGGATAATTCCGGGTAAATATTGGATGGATGGTGTTCATATTGCAATTGCCACAGTAAATGAATTGGATATGATAATAAGCATGAACTTTCAGCATATCGTAAAGCGAAAAACAAAATTGGGCACTGCAAGCATTAATGCTCTAAATGGATACCGTGCCATTGAAATCTATAATCCAATGGAGGTGCATGATGAAAAAACCGAATACAATTGAACAGGAAATTAATCAAATTCGTTTACGCATTTATGAGGAAATAAAAGACATGAGCACAGAAGAACGTGTAGATCATGCAAATAGAATCGGGGAAGCTGCTGTGAAAAAATATGGATTTAAGCGCCTTGTTAGAACAAAAAGCAAGATTTGACAACATTTAACCACTTTTTCCTCCCAGAACACAGGTTTGATGAGGAACATTCAATGCACATATGTTAAGAGGGATGAATAGCACTACAGAGTTCTTGTCAAGATCATTTCCTGCGATAAAGCAAAAATGGCAAGTTACGTATCTATAGGAGATGAAAAGATAGTATCACTCACTCATCCCTCGAATAAGAGGTTTTGCAAGGTGTCTTCGTGCAATCGATGAGACCTCATACCACCCAGGTTCAATACAGCGAGGCTCAGTAATGATCTCTGCATCTGTTTTCTTTGCACCACATTTTCGGCATTTATACCCTTTGTTTGTTCCATTACTGGTCATCCGTTTCCTGCAATGAAAACAGAGTGGTGCCTGCATAATCTGTTTTTCCTGACAGAGTATCAGATGGATTTTTTCAAGGTTCAAACTCCCATGAACATAACTTCCATATGCTTCAATCTGATCTCCCGGAATTAAACTTCGAATAACTGTTCGAAATGATTTTGTTGGCTCATATGCCATACAAGGAATACACACCCTTTCTCTAGATATGCCATCACATACCATCTCAATGCGTACATGTCCTCCTATTCCAGTGACTGGATTTGAGGAGATGGTTCCAGATATCCGATATGAACGCCCATCCTCAAGTGGAGTTCTGGTTGCATCAAGGATATGTGCATCTGT
>JAITWW010000045.1 GCA_031285085.1 Candidatus Methanofilum arcanum | reverse complement strand
TTGAGAGCATCTCCTGTATGGGTGGCCTATCATCGACATCGTATCGAAATCGCATGTATCTCAGTCATTTGATCTGGCAAAATAGATACCTATAGTACAGTGGAGATTTCACACCTTCACTGAGATTTAAAAATATATCAATAAATATAAAATATATAAGACAGATAGCAACCAATTTACTTTCTTTTCTCTTTATGCGCAGTAATTATTGTAAAACTATGAGAATTGATGGTTATCACACAATTATCGCTGTATACATACCAATTCTTACCTTTCCTGGTTATATCATTCGCGTCCTTGATTTTCCACTTGCACCATGCAACAACATCTACGGTATCAAGGCCTAGATTTCTTCTGATTCTCAGAGTACCTAATTCAGTTGTATGTAGTTTTTCAAGGTTAGTTATTAAATCATCATTCATTTTATATTTAAGAATACATTATTCAATATTCAAGATGAAGTGGCAGGATACAACTTTATTCAGCATGAAAGTCTCAACAGATTGAAGAAATAGGAGAATTTAGGATAATGAGAATCTTGGAAAGCATTAGGAAGAAACAGACATCTTCCCTCTTTTCCCATATCCAAGAACTCATGGTATCTTTGCCAAAAATGGATATTCATTATTAGTGCTATCTGTTCTCTGGGAATGAGACGATGAGTAACATCTTGAAACGTTCTTCTGCGTAGACAGCATGGGGAATAGTTGCTGGCATGACGATGGCCTCACCCGTATGAAGGAGATACTCTTCTTCGTCTATAGTGATTTTGCCTACACCATCCAAAGCTAAAACGAAAGCATCGCCCTGTGACTCGTGAGAACTGATCTCCTCACCTTTCTCAAAAGCAAAGAGAGTAAGGCTGTGACGGCTGTTTTGCGCCAGTGTTTTGCTGGTAATCTGACCTGTTTGGTACTGTACCTGCTCGGCTAAAGGTAGTGCTACACAGTGTTCAATATTCTTGATTAGTTTTTCCATAGTATATTCTCCCTGCCAAATAGGATTATTTGATCTCATCTCTTGAGAATTTATATGTTACTCCGAGTTTTTCATTCTTTTCTCCTAAGATACCTAAAATCGTGGACGGTAGTGTCCTAAATTCCCGAATAATAATTTAACCTATGTCATATAAATTTGCCATTATTCGCTCTTTTGACAATTACAAGCAAGTATGGAGTTGAACCCCTCACCAAAATATGTAAAAATGTCATTAACCCATCAAAATCATCAAATGTGGTGCATCCTAGCCCCTTTCCTCCAAATCCAGGACAATGGAAGGTATTGGAAAACATAGGTAAAAATCCTAGCGGGAATTTAGGTTACATATAAGCAGAATGAAGCAAATTTCCTTTCAGTTGACAGTTGGACTAGAATTGATGTGGTGTACTAGACAGGAGTATGCGATAGCTGTTTGCTCAAGTAGCGAATCTCCCAATTCATTGCCATACCAAAAAATCTGTTACAAGTCCTGTGACAAATGCAAAAAGAAGCACAAAACACATATAAAGCGCAAATCGTTTGAAACCAAGCACAATCTTAATCGCGCCAAGATTCGTAATTTTTGTTGCGGGGCCAGTTAGCATAAACGCCGCTGCAGAACCCATACTCATGCCAGATGCCATCCACCATTGTATCAAAGGGATTGTCCCACCACCACAGACATACAAAGGAACAGCGATCGAAGCCGCCATGAGCGTACCAAACGCCTTGTTTCCTCCAAACAGACCAATAATGATATTTTCTGGAACGTACCTCACAAATGCCGCCGAAATTGCGACGCCGAGCAAGAAATAAGGCCCAGTTACTTTTACATTGCGCCAGATATTTTTCAGCAGTCGCCACAAAAGATTAGGATCGGTATCGCGGTTTTCTGGTTCTTCGAAGGCTGAAAATCTGAAAAAGGTCTTAGATCTATTTGTATACCATAATCTGATGCACAGGCCAGCCACAATACCACATAAAAAACATGACACGATGCGGACGGCCAGTCCCGTAGTACCAAGAGCTGCACTATAGATAATGAGTTGCGGGTTTAGGAGAATGGAACTCATCATAAAAGCTGCCAGCCAATCATCTTTCATCCCTTTTTCAGAAAATGCTGCGGCGATCGGAATCGTTCCATACATACACAGAGGAGAGGAAATCCCAAGAATACTTGCAGGAATAACCCCAAATGCCCCGAATTTCTTCTTTTGCATGGAACTGAACAATTGATGGATTCGTTCTTTGCCAAATACTGAAATAATTGAACCGATTATGATACCAAGCACATAAAAGCCAAAAATCTGCTCAAATTGGATGGAAAAAAAGTACCAAAGATAAATAAATTCACGACTGAAAATTTCAATCATCTATGCTTACTAATGTATACTCACGGCTTCCAAGGCCAATAGCAGCAGCATGTTCAAGTGTATGGAGGCCATTTCTTGATTCGATCCGCTTGATGAGAGATTGACCATCTTCTGCCGCATAGACCAAATCAATGCAAGCCTGATCCAATGCTACTGGGTCGAGGGAAGCTAAAATGCCGATGTCGTGCATATCTGGCTCACGGGGGTTACCCATACAATCACAATCTACCGATAACCTGTTCATCACGTTAATATAGAGCAGATTACCGTCCAAATAGTCCACAATGCCAGTACTTGCTTCTGCCATGCCTTTCAAAAAACGATCTTGATCGCCGTTATACCCTGTTCTGCGTGTCCCTCCTGAGTGTATGAGACTTTTTCCGGGAGCTGATGCGCTTCCAATCGCCAAATTTTTAATCGCACCGCCATATCCCGCTGATGCATGGCCTTTGAAATGAGAAAGTACAACATAATAATCATAGTTTGCAAAGTTAGCTCCAACAAAGACTTCAGTCAATACCTCCCCTACCATAATCGGCAGGCTCATTTCCCCTTCCGCATCCAAGAGATCAAACTCCGCTATATCAAGAAAGCCATGATCTTTAGCCACTTGCATGTGCATGGCATTACTAGCGCGATGTCCAGATACTGCGTTACTCTCTACAATCGTGCCATTCAGTAACTGCACAAGGTCTTTGATGAGATCTGCCCGAAGATAGTTGCTGTTTGGAGGCTCACCAGTGTGAACTTTCACAGCAATCCTTCCCGTGGGTTCGACGCCAAGCGCACGATAAACTGCCACCAAACCCTCTGGGCTAATCTCTGTCGTCATATAGACAATAGGAAGACTATCATCCACCGATGGCTCTGAATGGGGAGATGATGATGGCGGAGCATTTGCAGTGCTGCAATTGACGAAAAATATGGCGAACAACACGGTGATAAACAACAGTATGGTTCCTTTTCTTATCATTTTTTACCCCTATTATAACACATATCAAATGATGCATTCTATTACTTTTTCATAAACCAAAAATGTTAGCGGCCATTTCCATGTTTTTTATTATTGGCACAGAAAACGGACATTTGCTTTCACAACTTCCACATGCAATGCAATCAGAACCATGTGCAGAAAGCTCCCTATAATGCTGCAAAGTTTCACCAGCACTTGCGTCCATAATAGCAATATCAAGATATTTGGTAACAGCTGCAATATCAATCCCTGAAGAGCATGGGAGACAATGATTACAATAAACACAACTGCCCTTGAAATGAGCATTCATGCTGCAAATTGCCTCAGTATAATCCAAATCAGAAGGATCTTTCTCTAAATAGGCAACTGCTTCTTCAACATGCTTTCTGCTCTGGCATCCAATTAAGACACTTGCTGCAGATGGCCTTGTTAAAGCATAGTGAATACATTGGCTAACAGTGAGTGGTTTTGAAAAAGGCGTATGATTCTTAGAAATCAGCTTTCCACCGGCTAATGTTTTCATTACCGTTATTGGTACACCAAGCCTTTCACATGTCTTATAAAGTTCCTGACGCTTTGCATCAATCTCAACCATGATGCTTTTATTAAAATCATCCATTAAATAAGTGGTTGCATTTATTTCAGCGGGAATCATGTCAAAAGCGGGATTGACACTAAACATGAGCAGTTCAACAATTCCAGTCTCTACCATCCTTTTAGCGATAATAGGGTCATGGGAGCTCGCTCCGATTGCCCTGATAATACCGTTTCGTTTTAATTCCTCGGCATATCGAACAATATCGGAATGAAAAACCATATTAAAATCTTGTTCATTGTCAATATGGAACAGCATACCAAAGTCAATATAGTCAGTACCCAAATCGGAGAGAAGGCTATCAAAGTATTTTTTGCACAATGTAATATCTCGTGAAACATCGTACTGTTGATTTATATCGGTTGAACCTATATGACCTTGAATAATTAATTTATCGCGATTTCCTTTGATTGCCTTGCCTATTTTTCTGCG
>JAITWW010000033.1 GCA_031285085.1 Candidatus Methanofilum arcanum | reverse complement strand
GCATACCCCAAGTGGTTTTACTACATGTACCATCAAATAATACACCCGTGTACGTAACACTGACCCCACGAGGTGGCGAGCTCGGAACTGAGGGATATACACTCTATGATCAGAGTGGTTATGGCAGGAAGACAAAAAATGGATTAACTCTTGCTCCTGTCGAGATCTTGTACCTTGTGTACCGCGACAAAATACAGGTAGAAAATCATTCTTTTGATTCTCTTGTAGCTTATTTTGCGAAAGAGCCATCATTTTTCCGTTCCTACCTTGTGTATCAGGACATGAGAGAAAGGGGGTACGCAATTCAGACCGGCCCACATGATTTTCGTGTCTTCAAACGAGGACAACGTCCTGGAAAAGGGGAGTCACAGTATATGATGCGTGTTGTTTCTGAGCGTGATCTCATTGATTTTCAAACCGCTCAGCGTGAGATAAAAGCAACCGCAAATATGCGAAAACAACATATTTTGGCTGCAGTTGACGATGAAGGAGAGATTACATATTATGATCTGCGACTTCATACACTCAAACAACTGCCAGAGCCTGAAACACTTGAACCATGTATCAGCCATCTTGCTGGTGTTGTCTCAGTTGTGTATGCACAAGAAGAATTAGGATATGATAGAGTTCTTTATGGAAAACGGCTTGATGAATCCCGCATTATGCTCTCAACAATAGAGGCCTTGTACTTGGCATATCATGGCATGGTGACACTGACAACAGGAGATGCTCAGATCTCAGCAGATGAGTATTACCATCTTGTTTGTGACACAGATGCAGAGCTTCCTGAGAAGTATGTCGTATACTGTGACCTGAAAAAACAGGGATACATACCAAAAACAGGATACAAGTTTGGTCATCATTTCAGAGTGTATGCTGAGTTGAAAACACACTCAGAGATGCTTGTGCAAGCAATTCCAAGTGGTCTTTCTCTTGTTATGAACAGCATCTCACGATCTGTTCGCATGGCACATAGTGTTCGAAAAAGAATGCTTTTTGCATGCTTGTTTGCTGATGATATTATGTACATCGAGTTCGGCAGAGTAAAGATGTAACACAATACCGAGAAAAGCAGATGTGTAAAACAGTATTGAAAGAGTGAAAACATCCAACAACTACTTACAAAAATTGCAACAGATTATGCAAGAAAATGAGATAAACCCCTGGTCATCAGAAAATACGGTTACCATACAGCGACTTTTTACAGAGTTTGGAATCGAACCTATTACAGATGTAGCTTCTGATCTTTCTGATATTCCTTTTTTTATGCGCCGCAATATTGTATTTTGTCATCGTGGCTATGAAAAGATTGCTGATGCAATAACGCATAAAAAGCCCTTCAATGTCATGACTGGCTTTATGCCATCTGGTCCTCCACATCTTGGACACCTGATGGTTATGAAAGAGGTTGTCTGGCATGTGAAGCAAGGTGGACGAGGATTTATTGGGATTGCAGATCGCGAGGCTCATGCTGTTCGAGGTCTGAGCTGGGCTCAGTGTGAGATGTATGGAAAGGAGTATCTCAAGTGTTTATATGCACTTGGGTATGAGGGAGTAGTATACACGCAAAGTGCAAATCATGACCTTCAGGATCTTGCATTTCTTGCCTCAGAGAAGGTGAATTTCTCAGAGCTTTCTGCTATCTATGGGTTTGAGTCTGAGACAACTCTTGCTCATGCCATATCTGTTCTTCATCAGGTCGCAGATATCTTATATCCACAAGTCGCGAAGGGGCCTGCCCCAACAGTTGTACCGGTTGGTATTGATCAGGATCCACATATTCGCCTCACACGGGGTATCGCACATAAAATGCGCCTCTTTACAATTGAAGATAGAGGAGAGTATATTAGTGTTCGCTCAAAGAATGCACCTGAAGAAGCATTATCTTTTGTGCACAAAAAATTCCCTGGTTCAAAAAAGTATGCTGGTCACGTCGATATAAAAGGAAGTTCAATGGAGCTTGTTGAGCAAGTTGTAAGAGACAGCGAGCTTGCTGTTGGTGGGTATGCATTTGTCACCCCCTCAGCAACATATCATCATTTCCTCCCTGGTCTGAATGGGGGAAAGATGTCCTCTTCAATTCCTGAGAGTTTTATCGGATTTACTGAGAGTTCAAAAGTGGTGTATAAGAAGGTCATGGGGGCAGTGACAGGAGGGAGACAGACACTTGCTGAGCAAAAGGAGCTTGGTGGAGAACCAGATATCTGTCCAGTGTTTTTACTAAACCTGTTTCATATGATAGATGATGATGTAGAGTTGCATGAGGTACGCCAGCAATGCGTGATGGGAGAGCTCATGTGTGGTCAGTGTAAAGGGGATACCGCTGCCAGAGTAGAGGCGTTTCTTGCAGATTTTAACTCCCGAATCGATGAAGTGTCACACATGGTCGATGATGTATATAAACGATAAATGAGGGATGAGGAAATGGTATATGAACTGAGTTTGAATGAAAAACGTTTGCTTGTAGTTCTTGCAGAGTTGAGCGATGACGCAGATGCTGATGAAAAAGGTGCTGAACCGATACTTCTTGGAGAAAAACTAAACAGCTCATTTGAGGCAGTTATCCAGTATGCAAATCTTCTTGAAAGCAAAGAGCTCTGCACAGTAGAACGCATTGTTTCGACATATATTATGAGAACAGCGGAGGGAGAACAGTATACAATAGATGGTCTTCCTGAACGGCAGTTGTATGAAAGCTTTGATGTGCATATCCCAATGAATGAGCTCAATCGTCATCCCCTTGCAAAGATTGGGATTGGGTGGATGCGCCGTCTGGGCTGGATCACCATACAGGATGGGATTGTCACAAAATCTGCTGCTCCGATCTCAGATCTTGAGCAAGCTCTGATACATATTAATGATACAAATGATCTGGATCCCAAGATATCAAAAGAACTCTTGAAACGTGGTTTGATTCAAGAAAACGAACATGTTTCATATCTCATTAGGATTACACCAGATGGACAGAGTCTTGCCGAGCAAGGTCTTGATCTGCGTGAAGAGCTTGGAACACTGACAAGCGAACAGATTATCTCAGGATCCTGGAGAGACCAGCCTCTTCGAAGATATGATGTTACAAAGCAGCCAAAGAGGATCTTTCCAGGAAAGATCCACCCATATCAGCAGCTCATCGATGAGATGCGGCACATTCTTTTAGCAATGGGATTTACTGAGCTTCATGGTGATGTGATTCAGTCTGCGTTTTGGAATTTTGATGCTCTGTTTCAGCCTCAGGATCATCCCGCTCGAGAGATGCAGGACACATTTCATTTAGCTGGTTCTCGCAGTCTTCCTGACAGATGGGAACAGGTGCGTGATATTCATGAGCATGGTGGCGAAACCTCGTCAACTGGATGGGGGAATCGCTGGGATCCAGAGGTATCAAAAGGCATTGTGCTGCGTACGCATACAACTTGTCTGTCTATGCAGGCCATTGCTCAACATCCAAGCCCTCCACATAAGGCATTTTGTATTGGAAGGGTATATCGCAGGGAAGCTATCGATCCAACACATACACCAGAGTTTGAACAGCTTGAAGGTATTGTGATGGACGGCGGAGTTACATTTGGACATCTCATGGGGTACTTACGTGAGTTCTATACGAGAATGGGTTTTGAAGCAGTTCGATTCCGTCCTGCATACTTCCCTTACACCGAACCAAGTGTTGAGCCTGAGGTATATGTAGAAGGGCTTGGATGGGTTGAGCTTGGAGGAGCGGGCGTGTTTCGTGAAGAGGTAACAGCACCATGGGGAGTTTCCTGCCCGGTGCTTGCATGGGGTCTTGGTGTCTCGCGTGTTGCGATGCTTCGTATGGGTCTTCGCGATCTCCGTGAGCTGTACCAGAGTGATATCGATTGGGTTAAATCATACCCCCTTATTTCCACTGGAGGTATGTAAAATGCCTATCATTTCACTGTCCAATACCTATCTCAAGCGATTATGTGGCATAGATAAAGAGGCGATTTTATCGGTTTTACCAAAAATTGGAAGCGATATTGAGCGAATTGAAGAAGAGCATATAGATACGGAATTTTTCCCAGATCGCCCAGATCTTTACTCCACCGAAGGAGTTGCACGTGCAATACGGGGCTACCTTGGTATCGAGACGGGAGAAGAGATCTATACCACAACAGATTCTGGTATTACGTTCACTCTCGATGAAAATATCAAATCTATTCGTCCATATTTTGGAACTGCCGTCATACGTGATCTGAATTTTGATAATGATGCAATCTTAAGTCTCATGGGGCTTCAGGAAGCGTTGCACTGGGTGCTTGGAAGAGGAAGAAAAAAGGTCTCTATTGGTGTGCATAATCTTGATGTCATAACACCACCATTTTTTTATCATGCGGTGTCTCCAGATACTTCATTTGTTCCTCTTGAGATGGAAAAGGAGCTCACCATGCGTGAAATTCTTGAGCTGCATCCAAAAGGAAGAGATTATGCGCATATTGTCTCACATCTGGATCTGTTCCCTATTATCACCGATGCTCATGATCAGGTTCTTTCATTTCCTCCAATTATTAATGGAGAACTCACAAAGGTCACTGCAGATACAAAAAACCTGCTTCTTGATGTGACAGGAACTGACGAGCGTGCGGTGACATTGTCACTCAATATCTTGTGTGCCTCACTCATGAGTGCTGGAGGAAGATGTGAGAGGGTGAGAGTAGATGATGTTTTATTGCCAAATCTTAACCCATCTGTTCGTTCCGTGTCTGTTGATGAGTGCAATGCCTTGCTTGGTCTTTCTCTTACACCAGATGAGATGATAACCATTCTTGAAAAGATGCGATTTGGAGCAGAGTTGGATCCAACACAAGTGGATCATGTTCTGGTGCGAGTGCCATGTTATCGTGCAGATATCATGCATGATTGGGATGTTTTTGAGGATGTTGGGATTGGGTATGGATATGAAAATATTCCAAGCTCTCTTCCCTCAGTTGCAACGATCGGGGCTGAACATCCGATTATGTCCGCACTCTCACGGGTTCGAATGGCATGTACAGGTCTTGGATATATCGAGGTTATGCCATTTACCTTGACAAACACCAAGCTTTTGTTTGATGCAATGCGTCGCCCTCCTCATCCTGGTGTTCTCTCAATTTTGCATCCAATTCGTGAGGAGCAGTCGGTATTTCGGACAGATATTCTTCCATCTTTGTTAGATCTCTTGCGTATGAATAAGCACCGTGAGCTTCCTCAACGTCTCTTTTGTGTTGGAGATGTTGTTATTCATGAACAGACACTTCAGAAGCTTGCCCTGGTGTCTACTCATCCTGGAGCTGATTTCTCAGAGAGTTATGCTGTTGCCACATCGCTGTGTCATGAGCTTGGCATTGAGCATATTGTGCAGAAGGGAAGCGATCCTGCATATATCGAAGGTCGCTTGGCTGATATCATACATACCAAAACGCAAGCGGTGATCGGGCAGTTTGGTGAGATCCACCCAGATGTCCTTCGGGAGTTTGATATCGATCAGCCTGTTGCAGCTTTTGAGGTTATGGTGTCTCAGGTTTTGTACCCTTTTCCGGAGAGATTATGATGGCTGAGCGAACTATTGAGATATTTATCACAGGAAGAGTGCAACGCGTTGGCTATCGTAATTTTTCAAAGCATTGTGCGATAACATGTTCAATCTCTGGATGGACAGAGAATCTACCAGATGGAAGAGTACATATCATAGCAAAGGGTCAGGATTCTGATATCGATGCCTTTATTGATTTGCTGTGGGCAGCGGGGGATCCCATCATTCGCGTAAGCCATATAGATGTACACTCTGCGCAGGTGGATATATCTCCTGGATTTTTTATTCATAGCTCAAAGCCACCTGCTGAGGAGATGCAGGCAAAGGTGGATCTTATCATCGAATACTTTCGAGAAGTGACGAAATCACAGCAGAAAATGGTTGAAAAAATTGAGGAGCTAACCGAAGAGCTCCGATTGATGAAAAAATAACCAAATTTCTCTTTTTTTCCTCTTTTAAGGCTTCAAATCAAGGTATGAAAGAAGATTGCTTCTGCAAAATATCTCTTTTGTATCTTGTTACATAAGCTATAACCAACGTATATTTATTTGATGATTGCCAGAAATTAAACCATGTCTTTGAAACTGAAACGCGGAATGATATTCATTCTTATTGCCTTGTGTGCGCTGATAGGTATTGTATCAGCAGCTGGTGGTGGAACTGGCACTGGGGTCAGCACAGCCTTGTTCAATGAAAACCCCCTCGATGTAGTACCCTTTTTCGATGGCGAAGAAGAAGTCGTTGTCGATGATGAAGTAGTTGAAGTCGTTGCCGAGGAAGAATGCGCTGAGGGAGACGAGGAATGCGAGGCTGCAAAAGTCGCAGTAGTAGAACCTGCAAACATCTCTGTTGATGATCAACTCCTTACCGCAGCAGGAACACTCAGTGAGAACTGGAGTGACGCTGAGATTACCGATGTAATGACAGGTCTCTTTAAAAATGTCGATGGAGCTGTCATGGTATATGTCATTGATGACAGAGGCGTTATTAAAGCAGTCTATCCAGATAAGTTCGATGCAGCCGTTGGTGACTTTGTTGGTCGTTTACCTGTTGGTGGTATCCTCCTAAAAGCACGAGAGTTAACTGAGACGGCTGAGTACACCAGTCCACGTGACAAGATTACCGGATATGATATTATCCACCCAATCATGAAAAAGGGTGGCGAGTATCTTGGTGCAGTTGTTGTCAAGATCGCAAGTTAAACCTAGATAGAAGAGATATCTTACCCTTTTTTTACACGAAACTTTCCTTTGAAAGTATTTCTTTCACGATGATTTGTTTTTCTGGTCTTTTTTTCCAGTTTTTTTAACTATCTCTCGGCAACGATGTCAGAAAGGTCACAGGAGTGAAAAGCGGTGAATGGTAACTCTCACCTTATTGTTATTGTACGTTGAGAGAGTGGATGTATGGATGAAACTGTTATGAACACAAAAGCTCTCCCTGAACTTTTGTACAGACTTATCTCAACTGAAAAAGTCCGTGTGAGAGAGTTAGATGCGAAATTGTTGACAGCCGATCATCATGAGTTCGACGTGATAGAGGAAAATGAAGATATTTTTGTTTTTATAGATGAGATTAAATGTAACTCCGGGCGATGGTTTGGCGAAAACAGGTAAGTATCAATGTAGAATTGCTT